>SKIL01000037.1 GCA_007116425.1 Bacteriovoracaceae bacterium
TTATAAAAATATTTTTCCGGAGAATCATTTTTGGTGAAAATTTTAAATACTCAAAAACGATCACCGAAATCATCACTATTTCTAACAATTACAGACAAGGTCAAAGCTTGAGTAATCTTGCAGCTTCCTGCAAAGACCACTTTCTTCGCGAATGTCTTGAACTGGCGGGTGAAGGTGTTTTAGACAAAGAAGAGCTTCAAGAGACCTTCATCGATCGTGCTGAAAAAATGATGTTTCACCACATGGAAGAAGCAAAAAAACTAAAAACAGTTGCTAAGTTTCCCCCGGCCTTTGGAATGATGGGAACAACGATCGGTATGATTGTTCTGCTTGCAAACCTTGGGGGAGAAGATGCCCTTCAAATGATTGGTCCAGCGATGGGAGTTTGTCTCATTACAACATTATACGGTGTGGCTATCGCAAACCTCATTCTCGTCCCTATTGGAGAGAACCTTACAGATAATGCAAAAGAAATCTTTTTGAAAAATCAAATTATAGCTGAAGGCGTTGGTATGATTATAGATAAATCAAACCCTATTCTCATGGCAATGAAACTCAATAGCTTCCTTATGCCATCAGATCGCATCGATTGGAAAAAAGTTGTTGGTAACTAATGGCAGAGTCAGAGAATACTAAACCAAAAAGAAGTGTGCGTAATTTCTCAGATGAAGAGGAAGACTCACAAGCATGGCTTTTATCTTATGCGGATTTAATGACCCTTATTGCATGCTTCTTTATTCTCTTGGTTGCCTTGGCCCACTTTGACCCCGTAGGTTTTCAGGAAAAAACAAAAATTATCGCTCAACACTTTAGTAAGGGACAAGTAAAGGTTTCAGAGCTTAAGCTTAAAGAAATTAAAAATGAAATTACGAGGCATCCAGAGCTAGAAAAAATGACAAAGATTACAGTATCTGATAGCTCTCTTGCCATCACCTTAAGTGGAACCGTCCTCTTTCCTTCAAATGAAGTAGACCTCACTCCTGAAATGAGTGTTCATCTAGATTCGATTATAGATATCGTTAAAACCTTTAACCCTGAATTTCGAATCTTAATTGAGGGGCACAGTGACAACCTTCCCATACCTAGCTCTATCCCCTATCGCAATCACTGGTCTCTAGGAGCAGCAAGAGCAGCTTCAATTGCAGAAAGATTTCAATACTTTGGTTTTCCCAGTCAAAACATAAGAGTTGTTTCTTTTGGAGACACGAGACCACTGGAACCCAACCAAGATCGCAATGGGATGCCTATCCTCGAAAATAATCAACTTAATCGAAGGGCCGTTATAAAAGTGATTGAGCCTTTAGACAAAAGGCCTGCAGTTCGTTTAGGCTTAGGTGTTTATTTTGACCAAGAGCAATCTGTTCAGGATATAGACTGATTAATAATCAAAGTCAAAGGCACAGCGAGCAGCTCCCCCCTCCCAGTCTCCATCGGTTTCTTCATCGAGCATATAGGGAAGCCAGTCGGCATGTGGATTTGACCAGAACATCGACCAACGGTTAATAGGTGCATTCATTATATATCGAGAGTTATATGAACCACCCGCAAATAATATTCTTCTTGCTCGCTCCATTTCAACTCCGTCCAACTCAAAGCTTTCACCTAAGTCCTTTGAAACAAAAAGGTAATCATAGCTACTCGAAACTTGCATACTTGTTTTAAAAGCTGAATCAAACTCTAAATCAAAAGAAATATGGTCGGGACAGATTCCTCCGGAAACCAAAGGAAGTGGTAAACCAGTAAATCTGTGAATACATCTCAGATCATTATAATTATTATTTTCTAAATAATAGTCATAGCTTAAGAAAATTTGCTCCATAGGCTGATCTACATCAAGCTGCTCTATGTCTAATGGCCAACCACCCGATATCTGATCTTCAGAGTCTGACACATAAGTCCAGTTTGGACTGGCCCGTACGATCTCTGTATCAAGCATGGCCCATGCGTTACCAATTAAATCCTCCACACCATACTTAGACTGGCAAACATTACGCCCAGTCATTAGCGGTGCCGACATGATTCCCTCAGTATCCTCAACACACCCAGTATTATCGATACTATCTGATGCCACCATGTAATCGAGTCGATTAATTAAGCGCTTAGACTCATCGCTTATATTTAAGAGAGGAATATCAATTTTTTGTTCTGTATTTTCACAAAAACTTCTCGCATCATCTAAAACATATTGAGGCTCAAACTGATAGCCATCAAACAAATAAGGAGTATTTTCTGGCACATTCGTAAGTACTCCATTCACCATGGCATTCTCATACCGATCCATTAACACATTTTTTCCGTAATCAAACTCTCTAATCGGCGCACTATTATAGCGACACCGATAAAACTGACTTCTATCTAACTGCTCGAAAGAAAATGAATCAAGCATTTTTGTACACATATTAATATTGGCCGTCATACGATCAATAAGTACCATATAGCTCGGTGGGAAAACAACAGGATGGTTGCGGTCACTCTCATGAGTAATCTCAGTGTAGGGCCCTTTGACCTGTCCATCCGGATTCTCAACCTCGATAACTGGTCGTATATAATAAGTGTAAATCTCTCCTTCAATTAACTGATTTTCTGAGGTGTTTACATCTCGATACTGATAATACTGTCCGTTGTGATCAGTGTGTAAATGAGTTTCTGAGTCTATAGGAATAAAGCTATCCGTAATCTGTACAAATGGCATTGCCCCGTCTCTTCTGAAAACATGATATCCAATAACGTCACCTAAATCTTGCTCAGTATCCATTGGTTTCCACTGAACTGTAATCACCCCTTCATGATCAATTCCCAAATCAAGGTCTTCTTTAAAACGACCTTCCGCATATATTCCATTCCAGCCATTAAAGACCCCGGCCGGAGTAAGACCCCGGGCCAAAAATCTTCTAGAGGCGATTCTCTCTAACTCTGGAGGAGCCCCAGGGTAAGGTAAGTAGCGCATCATTACACACGCCCCCATAATTTCATCAACAAAGTTTGGAAAAAGATCAAGCCTCAATCGGCAGTTTGTTGAACTGTTTCCATTTGCCATAAAATGCCCAGTAGAGCATGTGGCATCACCGTCGTCGTAACGCAAATTAAAGAAACCATAACTTAAATCTCCGATTTGCGAAAACCCTTGCCAATCATTAGGCAAACCTGAAGTTGGTATTGTTCCACAGTGTGTTTGACCTTCACTGTCCGTTATGGTGTCACCAATGGCACGAAACTCTAGACCTAAAATTTCGGCTTCGGCCGAGCTCGATTGATTATTTAAAATTGTCACAAGATTATTTTCATTAGTATTAGTGATTTTAATATCGCCCCAACTTCGGAACTGTCGGCCGGCAGTATTTCCTGGAGTAATCCCCAATCTAGCAAAATTTAAACCTCGAGCATCTATTCGAGTGCTGTCGGTGCTTATGCGATCACTATTTTCAAGATATCGCAATGAAACATCCGAATTAGTAGTAACTCCACCTTGAGCTGTATAAGCGACACGAAAAGAGCAGTACTCATCTTGATCTAGAGTGTACCTGATAACTTGGTAAGGTCCTGGCGTATAACCGGTCCCAAAACCGTAGCTATCAATTTCTGACTGTACAGTGACAATCTCACACTTTGATTCTGGGTCAATTGCACCGTCTTCCAAGAAAACAAAATCTGAATCTTGCAGCCATGCAATAGCGGGGTCCGTAGAGTCATTCACAGGTGGTCCCCAACCAATATTTCGGATAGTCAGATACCCATCAGACTCATCAGTAAGACCAATCGGGATAGGTCCCAAATCTTCCACGTTATTTTCAAAAATGATATAAGGTTCATCCTGTATAACAACATTTAAAGGAATAAACACACGCTCTTCGGGAAGAAAAGTCCCATCAAACTCAGACTGGAGCCGTCCATAATAATCGACAACAAGATAAGTATCGGTACCAGTGACTTCAAGGATGGGGTCATCTCCTCTTGGAGGTGATGTAAAAGTAACATCTAAGCCCAAACGACGAGGGTCATCGTCAGAGTTCCACCTATGAATATCAGAAGATCGAACGTGAGCAGTGAAAAAGTCAGCATAAGGTCCGGTCACAAAGGCTTGCATGGCCGTAATTCCCCAACGCCCCTGCTCTAGCATAGACGCTCTCAACTCCATCTCCACAACATGTTCTCCGCCGGGGCTCCAGGGATGCGTTCCAAAATCGAGGGTAGAGAGAAACTCATCCTCCTCACCAGAGTCGATCTCAACCTCAGGAATAAGATAGCCATCCGAAAAAACAATTCCTTTTAGATCAAAAAAGTATTCCTGATAATCAGGGTCTTCAGTATCAGCAATTCCATTCGTAAAGAAGATATTTGTGGTCCGTATGTCATCGTTCTCACCATCCTTTGGATCAAAACCGGCCTTTTCAAATCGAATTAAGAAATCGCAATAGGCCGAATTATTCAATGGTTCTGTCATGCCGACGCAATAAGGAGCGTCTGAGTCATCAGGTTCATCCACAAAGAAGTATTGAGGGTCGTCATCTACCCCGGCCTGAGAAAACATCATACTCACAAAATCACTTGGAATATAAAACTCTGTTGGTCCATTATTTTGAATTCTAAAGTGGTGATAAATGGGGTATCCCGTGTCGACACCAAAACGATCAACCCCTAGGATCGGGCCATATTGTATTTCAGGAGATTCACCTGAAATGAGCTCTTCAAAGTCAATCTCTTCATCATCGTCATCGTCATCATCAACTCCATAAAATGAGCTATAAACAGAGTACTCATTTTCAATTGGCATAGAGTAAAATCTCATCACAGGTCGCGCTTTTGAAGCGGCCTCAATAACCAGGTCATAACTCTTTCTTCTTCTTCCGGTGTCATAACTCACTCGAACTAAATATTTAAAATATTCTATATCCTGACCAGGATTATATGGAGGATTAAAGGTGAGACCCATCGTGATTAATGAGCCAGGATTCATCGTGGTAAAACAACTATCGGTCAACTGACACTGAAAATATAAAAAGCTTTCGAGCTCTTCTTGAGTGAATTCAGATGGACCCTCAAGTGGAATCGTCTCAAATGTAATATTAGTTACAGGCCAGCGATTAGATGAGTTATTCATAGAAACAGCACGAGTTGGAATATTATGACCTAGTACCGCGTACCACCAATCACCCTCATCATCATCTCCAGTCCAGATGTCCCCCCCTTCTCCTGTACTCTCATCATAACTATTATCGAGTATCTTCTCAGATAGGCCTGAGGCCGGTTGAGTTGAAAAATTGATATGGGCCTCTTTTTTGACATTCATGATAAGCGTAACAGGGTCTTCAATCACGGCCATTTCAGGATACTTATTATCATCAAACTCAAAATATAGTTCGGAGTTAAAAATAAGGTTGTCTGCAGGCCAAGTAGCATGCACAAATTGAGGATTCACAAGATAATTAATCTCACAAGACTGCTGTGGTGGTAAAATTGAGTCTTCACAAGTCTCAGAATGAAAGATTAGAGGTGGTACGGTCAGGTCATCTAAAATATCTACCCCAATTAAGCGAATATTCTCAGCA
The DNA here is from genome assembly GCA_007116425.1 of Bacteriovoracaceae bacterium. GTDB lineage: Bacteria > Bdellovibrionota > Bacteriovoracia > Bacteriovoracales > Bacteriovoracaceae > SKIL01. The sequence continues at coordinate 5,547 of SKIL01000037.1, forward strand.
TTGGCGTAACCTTCATTAAATATTTCCCAAGTGACAATAACAGGATCTTCCATATCAAAGTTTTGAAAGTTTACAACATCACCCAAGTTTTGATTTGTCCCTTCACTTACATACAAATAGGCCTTCAGCTCTGCAGGCAAGACCTCCAAGTCAATATCAATGTCACGAATATTATAGGGATTGAGATAAGTAAGTGTGAGCTGTCCAGTTTCGGTTTCTCCAATGATGTCTGGATGTTCTGGAGTCACATTTAAGTGAATATAACAACTCGACTTGCCAGGAATAGTTGTCTGACACGTTCCATTTTCTCCCGGAAAAGGCCCCCCAGAAAAGTGAAAAATCTCCTCATCAAATTCATAAATAATGTCAGTCACCGGAAGGTCACCATCATTATAAAGTTCTATGATGACCCCTTCTGGATCTGGGGCTTCAGGCTCAACTAAATCAAAAAAGTGATATCCCTCAAAGTCTGTAAAAACAATTCGTCCGGGCTCACCAATAAAACCATGAATTGACCCAACAAAAATCGCTTGATCAATCCCATCAAGATAGTCAACTCTAAAATGGTCAGTATAATGAACGGGATCATTACTATAGAGCTGTATCGCAAGAATACAAGTTTCACCAGGAGTCAAAATCTTGTCACAGGTTCCACCAATTCCTGGGTAACTCCCACCGATAAAACTTGCCGCTTGGGCACTCTCTTCGAAATAAACGTCCTTAAAAGTGATATCGTAGTCACCAGTGTTGATCAGCTGAAGATCAAAAGACTCCAACCTGGCGATACTCATGACACCGGCGTTATTGCCTCCATGAATCGCGAGTCCGCCGGCAATAGATCTAACTATAACCTGCTCCTCCGTTGGTTTTGGTACACAAGAGGTCAACCCTATACAACACAGAAAAAGTACAAAGAAAAGATTCTTTGCCCAACAGGTCACTCTAAATATTTTTTTATCAATATTTAAAAATATACCCATCAATCACTGCCCCGCCGATCAACAGTAATTACCTCTCCTTGTAAGTTAATATCAACCTTGACTGCACAACGTGCCCCAGTTGAGCGCATCTCTGGCTCTGTTTGTCGCTTCCAATCCAAGCTGAGAAAATGAGAAGCTTTCTCGTTCGTTACCAAAATAACTTCCCCGTCATCGAACTCATCATTAAAGCGATAGTGCTGGTGACGGTCAACATCGAACCAACTACAACTATACCCACCAGAACACCACCTCCTTCCGTAACCTGTCTTAGTAGTATTTCGCTTGCGGTATAATGTAAAGAATCCATCACCATCGTCAGGCAAAGCTACATTATGCTTTACATAGAAAAATTTGTTTTCCAAACGCTCAAGCTGCGCGGGCAAGCGCTCCACAAAATTCATAGTGGCGCGATCTGGGAAAAGGAGTCCCTGGCAGATAATATCATCAACCTGACACCTCAGTACGACCCCAGAAGTAAAGCTAAAGGAGTGCTCAAAAAATGGTAAGTGAAATGACTGAGCAAAAGATCCGTCACGAGCAGCAGCAGTCAGCGGATAAGAAACACTCTCAGTCTCATCAGATGGGTCCGGATAGAATACATTTTGTTCATCAACAGCAATTCCTAATCCGACATGCCCCTCAATTTCACCTTTTTCATAGTAGGGAAAGCTTAAATAGTCATCACCAAGGATGGTGAAGGCGTCCTGTCCCGGGAAATAGGTGGAATTTCGCTCAATCGGACCAAAGGCAACACTCGGCCAAGTATTATCCGAAACATATGAATTGACAGCACTACTTGTACTCTCGCTCGGGTTGGTATAGCAAAAAGCATTACCGCCATTATGGTGACAAAGGGCCTGATCACTCAACCAATAGTCAACATTCCCCACATAATCTTGCACACCAAAACCGCTGACACATCTTTCTGTTCCATGAAAAGTACTCAGATCTTCACCTAGAACATCATAACTTCCACTGACCCAAAGGGCCGGCGTTTGCCTGTTTCCTGTTGAGTTTCTCACGTTTTTTGTCAGGAGATTTTTTAAATGAGTTCCGTCGTTTATATTTGGAGGAGAATTATAATATCTCGTAGTATAGCATCCCCCGAGATCGCTATGGGGAGCTTGGGAAGCTCGATTAAATCGATAAGTCGTCCCCGTAGAAAGACCTTGCTCATAAGCACAACTTCCGGCACCACTACCTCCACAGGTTGTCCCCTGTTGAATAAGTGCGATATTTTCATCTATTTCTAACTCCTCTGTCGCAGCACCACTAGAACTCGGGTGTGGTAAGGAGGAAATAATATGCTCTTGTCCGCTAAGTAAACGCTTACGGATAGGTGGACTCGTCGTTTCACCACGGATTTGAATCATATGGGACTGACATAAGTAATGACTTTGCTCTTTCGTCGCTTTAATAATGGGTGGTAGCGAGCTATGATTCGATGAAAGAATTGTTCCTTTTCCCGTTCCTGAAACATACTCTCGCTGCAAGAACTCACTTGAAATATCTCCATCATTACTTCTCTTTGGAAGCCGATTAACGAGGGCCGGATCACTTTCGGCTAAAGGTTCCCATATTGTGGTAATCACATCTTCGTCGTCAATCACTTCATGAGTGTGACCTGTGGCCATATAGCAAACATTATTTTCACCATTATAAAAAACCGTCCCTTCCCAAGCGAATGGGTAGTCTTCGGGATCACTGATACGTCCAATACAGTCCCCAGATTTATCTTGCCCTGTCCACTCCCAAGGTGCAGAAGTACTAGGAACCCCTGTCAACTCTTGATCTAGCCAGCGAGCATTTGAGAAAGCAAAACCTCGGCCGGCTCCACGGTGATTAAGAGGAAGGGCATGATCATCAGGGTTACGGCAATTTTTTGGCCCACCATCGATTGCGATTTCACTGGTATCAAAACGAGTAAAATTACAGCCAAGAGGAAAACGATTGATCAACGTATGCCCACCGGAATCAAAATACAAGGTGGTATCTGAAGGATTTTCTGGGTCTCTGGTTCCCCCAACACCGCTATATTCGCAACGGTAATTATTATTCCTATCCACTGAGAGCCCGTAAAGATCACAAATCTTTTTGTTGGCCATCCAGCGATGCACACTTGTCATATTTGCTGGTGGAACAATTACAGGGATGATTGAGTCGTGATTGACATTATTAAAAAATCGCGCGCGACTCTCTCCAATTTGTAAGCGCACAGTATAATAAACCACCCTCCCCGTATTCATCTGAGGAGAACTCGAATTGAGTGGGTGAAAAGACTCTGGTAAATAGTCGACGATTGTCATAGGCGTAGGGTCTTCCGTCACCGGAATCGGTTCAGTATTAAGCTTTGTCCAATTATTGGGATCAATTGAAATGGTCTCATAAGTTTGCCCCATTGGAATGGGCTCAATTCTTCGATAGACATAATACCCATCGACTTCTGGATCAATTGGCACCTGATTATCGTCCAGAAATTGTCTTACGTTTTGAAAATCTCCAGTGATATCGACAGCACGAAAATCTCTAAAGCTCAATTGGACAATCCCCCCTTTTCCTTTTTTCCCCTGAAGCTCTTCGAGTTCTGCAGTCGCTCCACGTACGACCTTAGGAAAAGTAGAGGCGGAGGTCTCAACTAATGTTTCAGTTTCAATTCCCCAGGCATCAAATTCGACGGGAACAAGGGAATCCGAGCCAGCAAGATATTCGACAGACTCATTCTCTCGATGAGAAGCAAGCCCGCTGACTCTAGGGCCGATAGACATCACGTGCTCCCACCCTCCAAAATGAAGTGCGAGTTCGTTTGTTCGACAAGTAATCTCATAACCAGAACTATCGTAAATATCACCAAAAGCACTTAGGCGTGCCACGACCTTAATATCATAATCTCTTTGAGGCTCAAGACCACCAATCGTCGTTGATGTTAAGCTCACATTGGTAATTTGGCGGAAGTTCGAGTAAAAAGGCTCTGAGCTTGGTTTGTAGAAAACAATATACTCATTATACAAACCAGCAGGGTTAGGATGCTCCCAATTCACTAAAAGCCTAGTTCCTCCATCGAGGGCCGTACATGTCTGAGCATTTTGGAACACGGGCTCAATATAATTTAAAGTAATACATTGACGTGGACTATTTTCACGTTCGTCATAAAAATATTCACCTTCTTCATCACCATCAGTATAATAAAAAACAGTGGCCTTAAAGCATGCCTCAATACCAGTACTCAAGTTTCCGACACTGACACCTTGGCGGCCGGCTAAAAGATACTTATACTCTAAGGGTTCACCGAGATCCGAATCATAATCAATACAGGCCGTTCCCAGTGGTGGATTTTCACTACAGTCTGGAACTCGCTCAAAGTCATCACCGAACTCTTGGTATAAGAAAATTCCCGTAGCAACCCCAGAATCTAGAACAGGTGGAACCCAAGAGGCCTGCATCTCACGAAGGCCAGCAGTTCCAGAAAATGGAGTCAGGCCAGCGATCCCAGAAAAAGGAGCAAGTGGAGGACGTGTCTCGGCCACGATTCTCTTTTGGTGACCTCTAAAATTATCACACTCTTCTTCAAAATTATTATAAAGACACGCAACCACAAAAACAGAATATTCAGTATAAGCTTCAAGATTTTGGACAATACCTTCCGTCAATAAAGTGTCTGTATATTTTGATTTACGAATTCCCGCTGCAAAATCTGTTGGGACAAGATCTACTCGCGGCAGTGATGTATTGCCAAACCAAGAATGCCCTTCAGGAACGGCAATAATATAATAATGAGTAAAATCCCCCACTGCAGGTCGCCACTTTGCTCGAAGAGACTGAAAACCACCACTATTCATTGGAACTACAAGTTGATCAATTCCCTCAAACACAACCACCTGAGAATTGACTGTTTGTGCGGATATCACCCGTCGATTGCGCTCTCTTCTTCCCGCCTGATCTTCAGCGCGAATCATAAAGTGATAATCTCTCCCGGGGGAAAGATTTCTCACCTCAAAATCCGTAATATGTAAAACATCATTAACTCCATCAACACTGGCTGCGGTTAATGTCGTGAGAAGCTCCATTTCATCTGGGTTATCTGTTGTATCGCTCCAATAAATCTGGTAGCGATCAATTTTATAATCACCCTGAGCAATCCCTTGTCCAAGAATAGTTCTTGCAGGCTTTGCAGGTGTCCACTTGAGGAGAAGCGTATCTTGTCCCTTAAGACCTGGGTAAACAAGAACCTCCTGAAGCCCATCAAAAATGGGAACTTCTTGCGTCAGAGTTCGTGCCCCACATGCAATGGTGTTTTCATCTTCACTTCCTCTTTCAAGATCACTCGCCCTGACGACAAAAGTATAAAACCTATTTGTTGAAAGTCCCTCGACAACCAGAGAGTAAAAGCCCTCACTGTCTCGCCTGAGGCTAGTTTGTCGATCTGAAGCAATACTAAAATTATAATTACCACCTGAATAAACGTTATAAACAATATTATCCGGATCAACAGATCCACTTCTTGGTGTAGCAGGACGAAAGCGAACTTCGATCGCATTATTTGAAATTGGATCACAACTAGCAATACCTTCAAAATTCAAACGTTGTGGTGATCTTTCAATCGACCTGTTGACGTCTGCAAGGTCTTCAACTGTTCCAATACAGGAAGCTAGAAGACTCGAGATGAGGATCATCATGTAGATGGAAATATAGTTTTGTATCTTCAAAGCTTGCTCCATAAATTTGGGGTAAGTACTCAATCTTTCATCGGTCCTTTTGAAGTCTAATTTTAACTTTGAATATGAGCTCTAAATGATCACAATTTAAAAAACCCCATTTTTCAAAGACTTAGCTTCAAAGGTAAAGATCCCTCTACTTGAGGCGAGAGGCAAAAATGCACAAATAAATGAGGCATATTTTTCCGGGCCTCAATAAAAGTTAAGTTTGCGGCCAAAAAGTGTCGAAAAAGTAAACAGGGTCGCTTCAAAAATTAAATTGAAAGTGGATGAAATTATGACACTAAAAAATTTATTAAAATTATTAAAAAGTTCAATTTTACTTGGAATGGTCTTCGCTCACGCTTTCGTTTCTGCTGAAGAGTTTATCATTGAATCAAATCCTGAAGGCGCAGAAGTTTTTGTCAAAAGAAGTCCAAGTGATGAACCTACTCGAATTGGAGTCACTCCCCTTAATATGCCTGTCAGTCAGTTAAGAAGTCAGTTTGGGCTTAGTGCTATATTTGATCTAACAATTACAGCGGAAGGTTACCAACCTCACCATATTGTCATTGCCGCTCCTGGGGATAATAAAATTGAGTTAGCAGTTAGACTAAAAGTCGATAGAGATGTTGAACTGACAAAAAAGTTTGACCGAATTGCTGCAAACCTTTTTGAGGCCCAGAGACTTACGCGAGATGGGTCATATGACCAAGCACTTCAGCTACTTGAAGACGTCGATCGCGAAGAATCCTTTCTTTCAATCACAAACGAAATGCGAGGTGGCATACATTACTTGAGACAAGACTTCCAGAGGGCACTCGCTGCATACCGGCGTGCTTTTGCCATTAACTCAGAAAACAGAGATGCCTACTCAATGAAACTCTACCTAGAAAGAGCACTAGGAGTAAGTCAATAGTGAAAAAATATCTAAAACAATTTATTCTTTTACTTTCTTTAGCGGTGACCTCATCAAGTCATGCTCGTGGGGGACTTGAGGCAGCACTCCCGTCAATTGAGTGGCAAAAATCTAAACTCGAAAATACGATAACAACTCGCCTAGAAAGACGACTTGATACAATCATCCCAGATAAAAGATATTTGATCGATATCGATATCCAAACATCGATACCTCAAATGCCCGATTTTCGTTTAACTCCAAGTGAACCTCCTCAGCCGATACGATACTCTAATGCCACTCCCGACCAAAGTAGCGGTGACTATATTGTCTTTAATAAGTTTGGGCTAGAGGTTCCAGTTGTAACAACACTCTTGGGAGAAGAGGAAAAGCCACCAGAAAAATCAGAATATGAATTCTTATGGAAATACAACCAAAGTATGGACATCTTCCAAAACCTTGAAGATGTTTCGATTACAATCACACTTGATGAGGAGCTTCCTGAGGAGTTCAGAGAAATTATTGAGAACGTCGTTGAAAGTATTGAATTGGGACTCGGAGACATTGAGCCATTCTATCACTTTGACTTTATGAACCTCACTCCTCTTCCGCAAGAGGTAGAGATAACAGAAGAAGCCGCCGCTGCACAGGCCGAACAAATGCTCGAAGCGGAAGAGAGTTTATTTGAGAAGATTAGTCGATTCAGTAATGCTATCGGTTTGGTCTTGGCCGCATTCCTACTTGGTTTTTTTGGTTGGCTCTTAATGCGTAAATTTGAAAAAATCAAAAAAGATGATCAGATGATTATGCAACAATCTGCCAATGATGAAGATGACAAAGAAGACGACAAAGAGGATCCAGCACAATCTCCTCTGGCCGCCGACTCTGGCTCAGGGAATAATGATAACGAGTATACAAACGGGTTTGAGCGCTTTAAGGCCTACCTTGAAAAAAACCCTGAAGGTGCCTGTCATTTAATTAAGAAGTGGATTAAAGGCGGCGACGTCAAAGACAAAAGGGCCCTCTTTGGCCTAGTAAAAGTTTTGGACAACAAAACACTTGTGACCATTTTTGCTAAGATCAGTAATGAGTTTAGAGATGAGTGGAAGCGCATCATTAATGACCAAGATGCCTATGTCTCAGAACTTTCAGAGGTGGGACACTATATCTCTCAACAAATTGTGGAAGAGATTATTGTACCGGCTTCAATTGATGATGAGGAATTACGTGAAATGCTTATAGATATAAGCAATGAGAATGCCGCACTCTTCATTAAGAAACATCCTGAGCTTGGAGGGATTTTAATTGAACTCGTTAGCTCGAAGCGAATAGGGCTCATCTTTGAGCATTTGAGTGAGAAAAAGATCAGAAGTACACTTAAGCATGCCTCACAATTAGATAAAGCTAATTTGCAAGAGCAGGCGCTTGAATTAAAAGAGAAGATCACTCCATTTACGAGTAAGGCAGCTGACAACTCTTTTATCAAGAAATTGTCAGAACTTATTCCGCTAACACCGATTGGAAAAGATAGTGCTATTTATGAGTCACTTAAAGACGCTGATGCTGTTGCCGCAATCGAGGAACTTGCAAAGAATTACTATCCATCTTTCCTTATTGAGCATTTGCCAGAAAGTGTTTTATTGTCAGCACTCAACTCCTACCCGATGAAAAAGAAGGGAGAGCTTTTTTATATTCTTGAAGAAGAAACTCAGAAGAACTTTCTCAATACCATTGCCTTGCAAGGTGAAACCGCAAAGCAAATGCTCAAACTTGAGATTAAAAATATTGAAACAAATGAAAGTCTCAAACATGACACCGATAAACGTAAGTCTGAAATCTGGAGTCAGTTTGTGACTCACTCAAGAAAGCAAATCTCTAAGATTTACGACTCAAATGCTGATATCAAGCAATCACTTAACGAGTGGATGAACACCAGTAAATCTCATTTAAAACTTGTCGAAGACGAGGACAGTGATCAGGCGGCCTAATTTTAGACCGCCTGTTTCTTAGTTAAGACCTTAAAGCTTCTTTCATTGGTGGAACTACATCCTTTTGATGAGTCGAGTTTGGATCGATATTATAATTATATTTAAATAATATTTTAAACATCGCTCGATACTCCCAAAAAAGATACGCGGAACACGCGGCCATCACAATGGCAATCATCATTCCTTGTAAATCCAAAAAGAGGTGAAACAAAAAGATATTCACCAATATTGGCGCTACAATTAAATTTGCCAGCGGGACTAAGATTCCACTGATTAATAGTAGGCCCGCACTAAACTCTATGAACTTCACAATGTAGTAGAGATAACCTGTTTGCCTGAGGGCCTCAATAAAAACCGCCCCCTCTTCACTTACCTGAGGGCTTCCTAGTAATCCGTGAAATTCGTTTAGGCCAAATAATAAAAGGATACCGCCTAACGTGGTTCTTGCCGCAATTGATATCCATGCTCTATTCTTCATAAATCCTCCTCATTTCGAGAACCATTGAATAGAGTCTAAACCTCAACTGTCACAATCATGTGAGAGAGACTTAACGATCTTGTAAAAATTGTGTAGGCCAAGAGCTTGTCTAAAGCACTAAACTTTTCAGGTATTGTGCGAGATCCTTTCTCTCCTCATCAGAGAATGGGAACTCCCAACCAGGCATATCGCCTTTCCATTGAGACAGCGCCATATAAAATTCAAACTGCCTAACTTGTCGAACTGACTCTTGAAGGTTTGGTGGACGTACTGAAAAATCTGAAGCCGCTGGCCCATCGCCACGTCCTTGGGGACCATGACAACTCATACAATGTGACTCAAATAAAACTTTTCCTCTTTGTACAGAAGCAACATCCAAGGCACGTTTGGCCTCAACGCGATCATACTCTTCACCCCTATCAGAGCTCGAGGTTTCAATTGGTATAATTCCATGTCTAATTTTATTTTTATGCTCATAGTATTCACGCGAATCCATATTAATTCGAGCACACGCCCCAACCAAAAGGCTAAATAGGAAAAAGTTAAACAGCACAAATGATGAGTTTTTATTCATTGGTTTTAATCCATAAGCTTATAAAGTTTTAATCCTTATCATTTCTTCACTCATCTCTACTTTGATGTCAATTTCTTACGCCACAATATTCATTATTTGAACATGCCCCCTACGCAATTTCAACCACTTGAACCATAACCTACAGATTCGCTCGGTATTAACCGATAATCTAAATAGCAATAATGCGTCTAATTTCATTGGCCTTGGAGAGGTTTTGACCAACTCAAAAAAGTCTCAACTTTTTTATAAATGCCTAAGAGTAAGCAGTTTTATCTCACTCACGTTTTTCTCCTCGATTTGCGCTCATGCATTTTGGCCTTTTTCCAAAGAAGAGTCTGAGGCCTTCCCAACTCCTCGACAATATAATTATCAGGCATGTCAATTTGCTCACGATGAAAAAAAAGATCCATATGGTGAGGCCGATATAAACCGCGATTTTAAAGGAAACTGTCACCCAAGATCTGGCGTACCGCATGTCAGTTCTCAAATTGGCCAGCTTCAAGAGTCAAGCGATCAAATAACTCGTCACCTAGGTCAGCAGGCGATACTTGATGACCTTAAAACCTTTGTTGAACAAAAAATTGAGTCGAACTTTAAACAAATTGACGACATGATTCAATGTCTCGAAAATCGAGAGAACAATCTGAGTCTTGAGTGCTACAGAATGATTGAAAGCTTGAGACTATCGACTCTCAATGGCCTCCCCCTCATGCGTGAACATATGGCACTCATGCAAGGGCCAGAAAGTGGGAGTTATTATCATATCCCACGCTATACAAATCCAAGAGAAAACCCAGAATACAATTATACCTTTAAAATTAAACATGAATATGTTGATCGTGAAATCCCACCATTAAATCAAAATGAACGAAAAAACCTCGACATCATTTATGAAAGTTTTTCCCATGAGTACGAACAAAACTGGATGCGAACGATGGGCAGAAGAAGTTGCTTTCAGCAAGACCCTGAAACCAATCTCTACCAACCTGCAAATGAAAGATGTGCCCGTACGTACAAACCTCTTATAGACCGTGCCGTACGACATGAATTTGAAAAAAATCGCTCTCAACACAAACAAGAATATCTCGACCTCTTATCAATCGCTCCCTATCTGGCCTATGTGCAACTCGATGACCCGACACCTGAAGTTGATGAAAACAATGAATTAGATTATGAGCGACTAGACCAAGCTCTACTTGAGGGAATAAAAGCAATGCGTGAGGACATACAAAATGACTTAAAAAAAGTTAACCTCGGAAGCAACAGAAGTATCCGATCACTTTTTAGATACCCCTCCCTCATCGAAAGCTTTTTAGAGTCACAAGATCCTCTCTCTGATGTTCATTGTAATATTGCAGAGTTTATGAATACGCGTTATGGGCCGGGTGGCCGTATTGATCTGATGACAGATATTGGGGTTGCTGTTGCGGCAATTGCCGGTGGTATCGGTTGTATTTTTACCGGTGGAATTGGATGTGCCATAGGCGTGGCCATAGGAGCTGAGGTTTATTTTCTTGGAAAAACAAGTCATCGACTTTATCAGTCTCAAAACCTTCACGGTGGAGGTCTCATTACAGCGCAAGAGCTTGAGTCAAGCCGAACCGATCGCAATATTTCACTTTTGTTCGCACCTCTTGCCTTTACAGGTATTCACGGTGGACAGGTTATCGCCAGAGGAGCATCAACAAGTAGAAACGTAAGGCCAGAACAAGCAATTCAGCAGGGCCGTGGACCTCGATTGCTTTCGAGGGAAGCTGATACTCTTCGCAGTCACTACCTTCACTACTCGCCCACAAGTACAGCTCAAAATCGTCAGTGGATAGAAGTGGCAAGAAATAATCGGGCCACGCATTATTTTGATGTAGAGAATGCGGCAATTAAAAGACTTAATGATACTATAGGTGACAAAAACCTTGTGACCTCTCTTACAAATTTACACAAGCAAATTCTTTTTGATAAAATCGATGATCTTCAAAGACAATTTCCCGGCCTAGAAATTCACCGCTACTCAGACTTTAAATCGAGTCGATTTGCTTTTTCAGGGGATGTCCCCCCAGATATCCAAGTCAGGCTTAATCGAATTTTTCATGAAACGGGTCTTGAGTTTGAAGATGTTGTCGGGCGTGCTAATTTTTCAAATATTCCAGAAAGTGAAGTTCCAGGCCTTTGGTTTAATGCAGGACTCGGAAACACAGCGGATCAAGCAGGACTTGCCGCCAGACAAGCAAGAGACTTAACCAGAGACACGGCCCAAAGACGAGCTAGTGGAGATCATATTGTTTCCTATACTCAAGTCCACGATCAACTTCAAAATCATTTAAGAAGCGTTGAAAGTCAAAGACTGGCCTTATATAATGCTATTGGCCCTGATGGACCAAATCGCAACATCATCTTTGATAGTTCTTCAGGATCACCTATCCCACGACAAGAAGTTTTTGAGATTTTAAGAAAGTCGGCCGGAAAATCGAGTGAGCAACTGGCCCAAACATTTAATTCTCAACTAAGAGCAAATATTTCACCCCAACAAGCAAAAGACCTCTCTGAATACGCACGTCATATAGATCAGTTTTCACCAGGCCTGTGGAATGAAGGAAGAGTTGTGGCCAACTTGGATGAGGCCATTCATGGAGGACTCTCTGCGGACTTTAAAGGTATGGGTGCTCGAAACCTTTATCAAGTTGCTAGAGACCTAGCAGACCATCCTCAAAATCTTGACTCTGCTATTGATGCTGTTCGAAGAGGTGAAGGAAGCGTGACAGACAGCTTTAACCGGCAAAAATCTGAGTTTACAGATCTTGTCGATCAAACTCTTCATCGCTTTAATATTAGGCAAACAGCACGTTGTAGCGGAGATGATTGCGTCTCACTGGCACAAAGCCCACTCTCAAGAGATGCCCAAGATGCCATCGTTCAATCTATTGCTCGCAGCTCTAAACCTAATGCTTATAGATTGAGTTTTATTCCCCCAGGCGTTCGGCCTCAGGATCGAACCATGCTAGCAGTGCACGGTGAACTGATTGAAAAATCAATTAGACAGAACGCTATCGGTTTAGGACCGAATCAACTACCTCCAGAAGTTTTATCGAGACTACAAATCGCTGTTGAAATGCCTCCGACACTTGGAAGTGGAAACGTTAGACTTATTATTGGCCACTCCCCTGATATTGAACTCACCCCATCTCAAAGAAGAATTATCGAGCGCCAGTTTGAATCATCACTTGGTAGAGCGAACCAAGATATTTCAAGAGAGTCAAACCGTGCCATCAATTACACACACTCTAATATTCGATTTACATCTCCCTAAGCCACTTCCATGTTGAACAAAGTCATCCCACTCAGATTTTAACCATCTCAAAGGACTCAGAGCGCCAATCAAGCCGCCTAAAACTTAATTTCCTCACCTTTAAACTTTTACTACTCTCATGCCATATTAAAAGCTACAATGGCCTTTTATACCAACTAAAACTTTGAGGAAAAAGTATTGCCGATCCTAAAGACGCAACAAAGCAGACCATATCTTAAAATCGCAAGAGGCGGTCATCTCGAAACCATTGCACCTTACCTTTTCAGAACTGTTCGCAACGTTGAGTATACTCGGAGTAGGGTCACAACAATAGATGGTGACTTTCTTGACTTAGACTGGCTAATTCAAGAAAAAAGTCCAACAGACTTCCCCTCGCAACTCATCATTTTAAGTCATGGACTAGAAGGCTCTGGCCAATCCTCTTATATGAAGGGAATGGCCAAGGTATTTCATCAGGCCGGCTTTGATATACTGGCCTGGAATATGAGAAGTTGTAGTGGAGAACTCAATAAGCGAGAACGCTTTTATCATGCAGGTGATCTCGAAGATTTTGAATTTGTACTTAATTGTGCTCAAGCACAAAAAAATTACGAGGCCATTCACTTAATTGGTTTTAGCCTGGGGGCCAATCTAACCGCCAAATATTTAGGAACCAAGAAAAATGATATTCTTCCTAAAATAAAAACATCAGTCTTAATTTCAAACCCCGTAGATTTAGAAGTTAGCGATCTTGAGCTGCATAAACGCACAAATCGAATTTACATGGAAACTTTCTTAAAAACCATGAAGCAAAAAGTTTGGGAGAAATCACAACTTATGAGCCTCCCGATGGTTGACATCTCAATGCTTAATAAATGCTATACGCTAAGGGATTTTAATGATTATTTTGTGGCCCCCCTTCACGGCTTTAAAAATATTATTGAATACTATGAATATGCTAGCTGCAAAGATGATCTGATAAATATCCAGATCCCAACTCTTATGATTAGCGCCAAAAATGATCCATTTCTTGGAAAAAATTGTTACCCTATTCGATCAGCGGCAAA
>SKIL01000345.1 GCA_007116425.1 Bacteriovoracaceae bacterium
AGCCTCATAGCTCCAAACTATATTCTCACTGCGGCCCATTGTTTACTCCCAATACAATTTCCAGGGAGATACCCCGATTTTATTCGAGAAACAAAAATCCATTTTGGAAATGGGGTTGAAGGAGGAGATTTTTCTCATTATAGCACAAATAAAACCTACGATATTATAGATATACACGTACATCCCTCTTACCTAGGGCATGTCAATTTTAGAGGAAATTTTGATCTGGCCTTACTTGAGCTCAAAAGGCCGATCAAAAATATTACTCCAGCTTCACTTCCGAAATCAGAACAAGATGAATTACAGTATTTCAACGAATATGATCAATTTAAACTGATTGGACACGGACTGCGTGAGCATGCATTTGAGTATAGAAGACAAAGTCTGGAAAGAGAGCTCAGGGTTGGGGAACGATACTCTCTTAAACTTCCATTGGTATCGAAAACTTCAACCGAAGTTTGGTTGGCCAAAGAAAACAAAACGGCCTGTACCGGAGATAGCGGTGGCCCCCTAACAATAAAAGATGACAATCATAAAGTAATACAAATAGGAGTATCAAGTCGAATTATAGGACCATGTGGTGGAAAAAACTCTCAAACCATCTACTCCAGAGTGTTTCATTCTAGTTGTTGGATAAAAAGCGTTACAAATAGATACAACAAAGACACACATGAAGGAATATTGACTTGCCCAGAATTCAATGGGAAGCAGCATACAATCAACGTTCTTAATCAGATTCACAAAGAAAAAGGAAAAAGTGTTCTCGAGATCACAAGTATAGACCTATCAGGAAGATTAATTAATGATCTCTCCCCTCTAGTTGTGTATAAAAACCTAGAAAGAATCAACCTTGAAGATAACCTTATCTTCAATGCTGATAGTCTTTTAGAACTTCACAAATTACAATTTGTTAAGCTTGCAAAAAACTATCTTGAAAATGATTTCTTTGAAAGGGCCGATCTCAAAGGGATCTTCGCTAGTGGTAAGTTCGAACAATTTAAAGATTTAGAAGAATTAAGAAATCGACCATAAAAAAAGGGGGCCCCTGCAAAAGCCCCCTTCCTTTCGGCATCCTGCCTCTCTTGTGAAAGCGACATCCTGTCACTCACATCTTCTATTATAGCTAAAAATTGACGCGATAACAGAAAAAACTTTTTAAGGTAATCTTTGCCTAAGGTGAAGGTCGAGTAAAAAGATACAAGATATGGATAAAGGTGTTTTTAAATACCCAAATTGACTCTAAAGGACGATTGGAAGTAGAATTAAGGTCTATCAATGGTGTCATTTTGTCCGCTTTAGCATGAAAAGGAAGGCCATGAACGCTCTCAAAAAACTTACTATATTACTCGGACTATCTCCGCAGTTTCGACCACAAACATTTACATATTTTATACCTGCACCAAAGCAGTCAAGGCTTGGCTATAGAGAAAAGAACTTTGATCGAATCGTCTACGACTTAATGTCAAAAGGATTTGAAATTATCGATATCAAAACCCAAGCAATTACCGGACAGGGCCTAGCAGGGCTATGGGTAATCATGGTTTTACGTCCACTTAATAATGAAGCAGCGGCGCTAGACTTAGATCATTACGATATTGAGAATAGTATGCGCACTGAAAACGACGAAAAAACTAAAAAGGTAAAAAGCTTTAATGAGGATGCAGAAATAATCGAACTCGAAATGGACCCTGACATTGACGAACATCAGTTTGAAACAACTTTAGAGTCAAATGAGAGTGAAAGTAAATCAAGTAGAAATTAAAATGCTATCATTAAAGCAAGTTATAATTATCACAAGTATTTTGATAACCAGCTCATGTGGTTTAATCAACTGGAGTGCAGAATTTGATAGCTCTCGAGCTCAAAACTTTTCTCGCAAAAAAACTCCAAGTGAAAATTTAGTTTGTCATAAAGACCAGGAGTTCAAAACAGTAAGTACTTTTCAATTTTATAGTAACTCTCAAGTTACAACTGAAATTTTTGAAAATTTATATCAAAGGCAGCCTTTTAACAACTATACCCAAGAGGAATTATTAGTAAGCTTTATCCTGCTACACTTCATTACTCGGCCAGACCTCATCGCACCCAATTCAAGACTTCAAAACTTCTCGATAAATCATAAATCGCATCAAGAAGGGCTTCGATTGGATTATCAAGACTGGAGTCATGCAAGTTTACAGGATTCTCTTCTAGTTTTTCTTGAGCAATACTTAGCAAGCAGGCCTTCTCGTTCTTTAATGCAAATTGCTAGAAATATTGATCGCTTTATGCCCTCTTCTGTTCAAATAGAATCGGAACTCGAACAATTCTTACAAAATAATAGTGAGCAAATTCTAGCGAATCCTATGCTTTCGGCATTATTTAGTCGAGGAAATCAAACATTACGAGTAGGTGAATCTTTCTCGCCCTTCAATTTAGAAGAGTCGATTAAACAGTATCGTCAAATCGTAAAGCAGGAAGAGCATTCAAAAAATAATAAAGCTAAAAGTTTAAGACATCTTTTTGGGCCTTTTTCAGAGAGTGGAGAGCTAAAGTTTCTCAACCAGATTGGAGAACTCGGAACCCAGTCTATCTTTTGTAATTTTGATTTATCTTTGTACTCTCAAGGCATTTTCTTACCTGGCCCACACAGTGAGCACACAGCTTTAGAAATTGGAATTTTTAATAGAGAAATTCAAAAAAGTAATCTGGTCACTATCACAACCAGTAATATCAAGCGAAAGCTGAATCGAGAATCGAATCTCCTTTTGGCACAAGCGAAGTCTCAAAAGAACGCTCAAAAAGCTTCCTTTTGTCACTCGTTAAATCTTATCACTCAAACAGAAATGATTATAAGTTCATCGAGAAGCCGAGATCCAGGACAAGTTCTGGGGAACTTTCTTAAAAAAGATATTTTTGAGGACCCTTCACTAGATAACTTAAAAAATCATCTTAACTTAGCTCGCACCATTAAGCTTTCAAGACCATTAAGAATTCTGTACGAAGAGTCGAGAGGAGATTCTGAAAAACTACAACAACTCTACCAAAAAAATCTTCCGGTCTACTACTCTCCAAAAATTGGCTCTCTTCACATTCATTTATTGGATCCAAGCACTCAGTATTTTGGGCCAATCCTTGATAACCGCTGGGATATGAGCTTAAAATGTATAGATTAGTTATATATGGACGGGCCGGCCAAAGAGAAGTAAAGTCAATCAAGTTTAAAAAACCTGAAATAGCATCTAATCAGACCATAAACCTTATGTTTTTACTCCATCAACATAATATACCTATTGCCTCTAGCTGCTATGCAGAAGGAATTTGTCATAAATGTGTAGTTAGCTTAAATAAAAAAGAAATTCTCTCATGTCAGGTTAATCTTCAAGACTTGTTCAAAGAGAAAAATTTCGTCAAAATAGAGGTCGGCTATCTTTAAAAAAGGAATCAAGTATGAAGTATTTATCTTTTGATATTGAAGCAACAGGGCTGGCCGAAAATGACCTCATTATTGAATACGCTATGGTCCCTTTTGATGTCAAAACAAAGACGATTGAGCACCAACTCTCCTTTCATACGTATATCAAATGCCCAAGTTTTGATGAACTCAGACCTAGACTTGATTCGTGGGTTATTGAAAACAACCAGAAGTTAATTGAAAAAGCGCACAGTACAGGAGTTGAGCTGTCACAATTTAAATCGCAGTTCACAGGATACCTAGAATCTGATGAGGTGCTCAATTACTTTAAAGACACTCCTCTAGGAGACAAAAATAAGATTATTCTTTTTGGAAAATCTTTGAATGCAATAGACCTCCCCTTTCTCAACAGAGATTTAGGATGGGACTTTATGAGAAAATACTTTCATCACCAAGTTTTAGACTTAAGCTCGATTATTATGGGAATGATTGATACCAAGCAACTTCCTGAAAGGTGTCTTTCTGGAAGTGAGTTAATGAATTATTTAAATAGGGGTGAAGTGGCGCATACGGCCCTAGAGGATGCTATAAATACTGCTAAAATTTACTTAGAGTTAGTTAGTAAGTCTTGAAAAAGAAGTCGTAAATCAATGCTATTTCCTTGATAGCGGGCCTCAAAAATAAGCTCACCTGGCGCAGATGCACCAATAACCATTGTCCCTTCAGGATAATCAAAGCGATGTAAAAATTTCCCAGAGGCCACTTGAGCTAAGGCCTGACCGCGAGTAACTCTTTGACCTTCTGAGACTAAAGGGTTTTGTATATTTACATAAAGAGTAAAAAGAGGTGACTTTAGCTCTCCAATTTGGTGAGTTAAAACTAACATCATTAATTTTTTTTCTTCCAGACCGTCAACGTCCAGGCCTAGTGCGATGAGATACTCCGGAGTGACTTCACCAAGGTAATGAACATATCCCCCCTTCGAGGCCTGGATATGCGCCCCTTTTCGAGAAGGTATCAATACTTTTGAGATTGACTGATCAAAAGCGGTGACCTGGCGTGAACTAGATACAGGCCATGACCAATCATCACTCACCAGATGATCTTCGAGATTATTAACCAATTTCTTTGGATGTAACTGCCCATCTTGCCGAGATTGGTGTGAGCAACTGAGAAGAACTCCAAAGGTAAGAACATTTAGGAGGAAGAAAAAGTTACGCATTTATAATCCTTCCTTAAATTGATGATCTTGCCAACTGGACCAATCTTTAAATTTTGACAAAAAGGCCTTCCATTTTTCCTGATGTTTAAACTCAATGTTTTGTAATAAATTTGTAGACTGATTAAATATCAAACTAGAGACTGAAATATTTTTATTTTCAACACTTAAGCAGTCACTCCCCTCAATTTCTTGAAAGCCTTGATATATTCCGCCAATCCAATAATACTCTCGTCCGCGAAAATCTTTTCGCTCCATAATCTCTTGTGAGTAATGGCGAATTCCAGGCCTTGTTAATTCAACAGAGGCAATTTGATCTTGATTTAAATTGGGGACATTAATATTTAAAATCTCATAAGGTGAAATAATCTCGTGAACAGAATTTTGGATCAAATCCCGCACAAAAAAGGCGGCCGTTTCATAGAGTTCATCATCTTTATCTTTAGGTGGACGAGTTAAAAAATCTACAACCGAGCTAATGGCAATTGCTGGAATACTTCTAAAGCAGGCCTCTCTGGCGGCCGCAACAGTGCCAGAGTAAAAAATATCTTGCCCGAGGTTTGCCCCTCGATTTATCCCCGAAACAATAAGGTCTGGAGAATCTTGGGCCATAATATGAGCAATTCCCAATAGGGCGCAATCGGCGGGGAAGCCGCTACAGCCATAGACCTTATCTTCAACCTCAACAACTCTCAACGGAGAATCGAGAGTGAGAGTGTGGCCAGTAGCTGAACGCTCTTCTAAGGGGGCCACAACAGTCACATCAGCAATTTTTGATAAGACTTTGTAGAGAATTTTTATCCCAGGGGCATGAACACCATCATCGTTGCATAGCAATATCTTCACATCTACCTCAATTTTTGGCCTTAAAACAAGTTTAGAATAACGAGATTTGCTTAATGTGTCCAAGCTCATGATCAAGCTTTGTCAGATCTACATTGCGAAAACACACCTCAACGGCGGAATCAATACCTAGAGAAATAAAGTCAAAATCAAATAGCTCAAAAAGACTTGGGAAGTAATCATCACCCCAATTGGACCTTAGGCCCAATTTAAATTGATTATGGGTAAGAGCATGTTTTGATTGTAGATCAGCATAGAGTTGAGCATGAAAGTTTTGAATAAATCGAGCGAGAGTATCATCCTCATGCATTGATTTAATATCAGAATAATTCAATAT
>SKIL01000320.1 GCA_007116425.1 Bacteriovoracaceae bacterium
ATTCTTTTATCTTTAATATAAAGTTTTTCATTAAGTGGATTGGCGACATAGAATCTATCACCAGAAAGATTTTGTAACTTCCATGCACTATTGTGAACGACTTTCTCAGAGCTTTTATCTGGAAGCCCATTATATTTAACTGTGCGAATGGCCTTTCCAGTTAGAGGTGTTCTTTGCAAATAGATATGACTATTACTTGAATTTGAATCTTTCCCAAAGAAAAACTCTGAATACTGAGTATCGAAGTATTCACTTTGAATTTCATGAGATTTTAAAACATTTAAAAAACCGTGAAACATTCCATCTGTCGGATCATACAGTTGGCCTCGGTATTCATACGTAGTCACTTCTCGGGGTGTTTTGCTATCTCTTTTTGCAGGGACAAAGACTTTTTGCTTCACAACTCTGTTTTGTGACTTATAGTCATACTGAATCTCGACCTTTCCACTAAAAGGGGATTTTATCTCACTTAAGACTTGATGGTTTTGCCCAAGAAAATAAGGTTTCCATTTTTCATCGTAAACATACACAAAGGGAGTTGTTCTTTTTGCAAACGACATTTCTCCTACAAGCACTTTAAATTGAGAATCTGCAGCTGAAAACAAAAGTACATTTTCTTCATTAAGTTCATTAATTTGAGAAAAATCAAAAAGCTTTGAAGTATCAACGTTGTGAGATATATAACCTTTTTTCGCATTTTCTCGAAAATAAACCTGATCCTGATTTATGACTTCAACAAGGCCATTTCCCGTAATGTCAGCAAAAAGCGTATCTTGATTGCAGCTTATATCATAAGTGCTTTCAATCCACCTCACTTCAGAATCTTTAGACAGGTAGGCAACTCTCATTTTATTTTTTTGTTTTTCAGCATAACTCCCAGAAATACTTACACCTTGAGATTTAGCGGCAAAGGCCAGTACCGAGTTTAGCTTATCCTCTCCAGATCTTACCGAGTCACAATAGACAAAATCTTTTAGCCCATCATTATTGAGGTCTACAAAGTGAAAAAGATTATTTTGCACTCCAATTTCGTAGATTATAATATCAACACCTTGAGACCTTTTAGTTTTTTCTTTTAAAACTAACTGAAATGGCATCGTAAAGATTTCTAAACTATTTTGTTTCTCAAACTTTCGCTTCCCATTCGCGTCTTTTTGATTGAGAAAAACCTGTGTCCGCAGGTTAATTTGATCTATTTTATCTTGATAATAATCAATCGACTTCTCAGGCACCCACTGATCGACAACAAAGGAGTAATCATCAGGAAACTCGGGCATAACCTCTAAAACCTGATCAAAATAGCGAGAAGTATCAAAGACAATTTTATCCGAGAGATTGTTTCCTGTTAGATCAACATACCTTATATACTCACCAACACTTTTAAGATCAAACCACTCAATATCTTCAAGTGATTCAGCAAAAAATGGAACACCATCTTCTAGAAGATTGTCGGCCAGGCCATGCTTTTCTTGATTTGGAATAACTCTTGAGTAGCGGCCTTCAAAGACCACTTCACGACCAGAACGATCAGCAATATGAACCTGCTTAAGAAGGCCACCTTCTATATTAAAGTGGTATTGCTTAGAAGCTTGTGAGCTTAAATCTCTTACATCAACAAAATCAAGATGCTTTCTTTCTATTGAGACATCGCTCCCAACATGAGAAAAGAAAGCACCTTCGGCATTATTCGATTCGTAGTGGAAACTCATTTGCCAATATTTATAAGAGATTTTTTTAAGTAAATCATGCTTCCATTTAAAGTCTAGAGTTTGACCTAGTTGATTTGCAATATGAATGAGCTGTCCAAATTGATTAAAAACAAATCCCTTCCCATTGGTATGAAGAATCAGAGTATGGCCTGATTCTCGATCGTGAAGTAAGAGCTGGAATGAGCGATCGATGAGTGGGCGATAGGTACTCAGCCTTGCCGTAGAAAATTTTTCAACAGATAAATGTGATGTCAGCATTTCAATATGAGCTTTAAGTCTACTTATATTTTCTGAAGTTGGTACATATTCACCACGTACATAAGGTCCAAACCCACGCAACTCTACTTTCGAGTTAAAAGTATTATGCCCTTGAAACATTTCAACCCGAGGAAGATCGAGTCTCCATCCCCTTCCAAAACCTCGATCTCGAGGATCTTTTGAGTCGTATCGCCAATTGAGTTTATCAAGTCGAAGAGAGTTTGGTGGATAGGAGATATGAAGGTTAGTTCTGAAGGCCCCCGTATTTTTATGGGCCTCAAGAAGTGGCGAAAACTCGCTATTTCCAAGCGAGTGGAAATCATGCTGCAAGCTATACATTTGAGAAGTAATATGCTCGAAGCTCGGGTTATTCGCCCTCAACTGAGAAGCTGCCATAAATAATGAGGCCACTAAAAATAGCTTTGCAGATCTCATCGCTCTTCTCCATCTTTGCCGTCTCTTCCATCAGCAGAAACTAGAGCACTTTGACTTAAACTCTTGGCATTTATTTCGACTTTTCCACCGGCACCGCCTTTACCGCTTTTTCCAGGAAGGACTGGACGAGGAGTGAAATTTTGCTCTTCTGTGTGGTCAATCGTATGGGAGAAGTCCTGCTGTCCATCATTACCCTCCCAAGGGTCTCCCCAAAAATGAACATATTCACAGTGGTACTCACTTCCCTCTTTTAGGCCCTGTATATTTGCAAGCCCTTCACGCACCGAAACTCCATGACTTCCATGATGCCCATCCTCACCTTTGGCCCATACGAACACTCCCTCAGCTGAGTCTGCTTCAATATAAACACTTCCTGCACTTTCACCGGTTTTTCCGTCAATAGAAAAATCTGGCGTGAAAATATCTAGGTCACCTGAAATTTCATAAACCGTACGAGACATTTGCTTATAATGATTAGGTCGAAGTTCTGATTTAAAACGCCTACCAATTTGATGGGTGCTAAGAATTTTTCCGATTTCTCGTTGATTAGAGCAGACTTTATGTATATCACTTCTATGAGCTCTGGTTTGATCACTTTGAGTAAATCTATTTTGATACGGAACCTCTAAAGAAAGATATTTGTCTTTAACTTCTTGAGACCTTCTCTGCTGCTTAATTAA
Source organism: Bacteriovoracaceae bacterium (assembly GCA_007116425.1). Lineage (GTDB taxonomy): Bacteria > Bdellovibrionota > Bacteriovoracia > Bacteriovoracales > Bacteriovoracaceae > SKIL01. Next base: position 3,083 of record SKIL01000320.1, read on the forward strand.
AAGCTCTTCTTGTGTTGTATTTTTACCAGTCACAACACTTGGGAGTATGATTTGCCCACCGCTAAGTTGGACATCTCTTCCAGGGGCATAGATTAAGGCCAAGGGATGAAAAACGACCTGATCATTAAATTCAATTTCTAAGTTCCTCCCTGAAGCATAGACCCCGGCACCAATAATTTTATTATCATCGCCCCTAAGATCAATCACTTCATCATAGTCATCGAGATCGAAACGGTTTCTAAACAGTAAGTCCGGTCGTGTATGTCCTAACTTAAACACTTCATCATAGGTATAGTCTTTTTCCTGACGAGAGTTCAAAGTCTCAAGCACGATCTTTTTATAATTTTCAAGTGATTCTGATGTACCTGAGTTCACTTTTAATCGGGCCACAAGAGATTTTAAAACTCCAACCCTATACTTATCAAATCGCCCTTCATTTTCGAGTTCTTCAATCTGATCAAGTAAAATCTCGGGGTTTTGGCCATTTTCAATATTTAGAGTTTGTTTTTTTAAAAGTTGCTCAATAAGAGTGTCATCACTTAAATTATTAAGTTTTGACGTGAGAGTAATTAAGGCCACATCAAAGAGCTTTATAAAACCCTCTGTGCTCGTATTTACTTCCCAAGAATCAAAATTCACTTGGGGTATAAACATAAATTCGACGAGATCTTTATGAGTTGCTCTATTTATCTCTGTAGACTTCAATAGCTTTGTCACAGTTGAAACTTGAGCGGATGTTAATAACTCTTCAAGTTCTAGATGTTTTTGATTCCAATACTTCACAAAATTTAAATAGAAGTCTTTGGCCTCTCTACTCTCAAGCTCTCCTCGAATATGCTTTCGAGTAAAGCCTGATAGAATAATGTCTAGAGAGTTCCAAGATAGCTTGTTTTCAAGTAACGAAAATATCGAAAAATAGTTTTCAATAATGTCCTTTCTAAAGATAATCTCATTTGTCACAACATCGACAGTTTTTGTGGCGTAATCAATGAATTTTGGGTGCTTCATTAAAAGTGAAAACTCTCTCTCATCGAGATGATCCTTCATAACACGTATGCTGAGTAAAAGTTTTGAGACGGCGACTTCTCTTTGTATATCTTGAAAATTTAAATAGTCTAAGATATTTCGTGCAGAACTTATATTTTGGTCGACTCGTTTTTGCTCTTTATCTGAGATGAACTTAAGAAATTTTTGAAGCCCTTGCTCCTGATTAAAATATTCAGCAAGCTCAGCAATTTCAGTCTTTATTTTTTGTCTATCAAGGTTTTGGAAAATCTTTCTTTCAACTTCTTTCAGTCTCTCTTCAATCTCTTTGAAGCTAAGTATGGCCTGAACCTGATCTGTATTATCACGTTGGTCTTCAGCATGAGTAACTGGGGCCTGGATATAGTCAGAGTCTCCACAGCCCGCGAGAAAGAGCAGTGCGAACACAACAAATAATGTAATTTTTGAATTTTTCACCTTCAAACACCGTTAGATAGAGTCATATTTGCTGTACCCTAACGGTTTTGCCACTCCGCAACAATAAAATCAATTTTGTTTTTCATTTTTGAAATATTTTTAAAGGGAGTTAGGTCGAGGTGTAATTATTACCAGAAAAAAGCATATATTTTCAAAGGGTTAGCTAAACTTAGTTCACCTTTGTGAAATTTCGTTAAGAATTTGGATCAAGTCAGAATGACCAAAGTGGGTACGAACATCCTCTAAGAGAATACTTCTTGAGTCAGGGTGAACAGATTGTTCAAAAAACGGGCTTTCAATCAATCGCAACTTCACTTCCATCGACAGTTCCTGCTGTAATTGAACTTGATAAAGCACTTCGTCTCTATGCTCAACCGGAATCATCTCAATATAAGCGACATCTTCGGCCGTTGAAATCCCGAGAATAAATGCATCTGATTGCTCCCTCTGAGAAATTTCATCCAAATTAAAAACACGCAGCTCATCTACACCTCTTTCAATATAGATGGCCTCTTCTCCAGAAGACAGTAAGCGCATGCTATTATCACTGGCCGCAGAGTTAATTGACGATGGAGTACGCGAACCTATTGCCGCCGAACTAGTCTCATCGGTGGCATTTATACCACCATCCTCTCGATTTGATCCTCTTGTCGACGCCTCTCTTGAAACTTCTCTGGGCAACTCTCGAGGTGTTTCGGCAATCTCTTGCACCGTCCTTCGCACAACAGAATCGTTAGCAGGCGAAGAGTGATGTCGACGATCAAAGTCAGTAGTGCCTCCCCCTGAGTTTGTCGCATCTTGAAGTTGGTTATTTGCTTCTAATCTTTCTTGCATCTGTTCAAGTTTTTGTCTCATTTCTGCTAAGCGCTGATCTTGCCCTTGACGTTGCTCTTGATTCTCAAGCGCCATGGCCTCTCGCTCAATTTCACGAATCTGTCGCTCTATTTCGCGCATTTCTCGATTTTCTCTAGCGGCCTGTTGGACATAAGAGCTATCTACAAATCGATTCAAATTCTCATGGTGATTTGAAAAAGTCTGTGCCTCTCGGGGGATATCAACTACTCGCTCGGGAGCGACCTGCTCGATATAAGAGTTATTTTTTTGAGCTCGCTCTCTAAGGGCCTGGGCCACAACATCCTGGCGTTTTTTAGCACGATCATCTCTCGTTGCCTCAAACTCGCTACTTATAAGCTCTCTACGCTCACGCTGAATTCTCTCTTGTCTTTCTTGGGCGACCTTCCTTCC
>SKIL01000370.1 GCA_007116425.1 Bacteriovoracaceae bacterium
ATAGCTCATAATTCCAATTACCACATACCCCCATCCGACTCTCATCGTCAACATCACCCAGTTAAACATATAGCCTGCACCTAGGGATGAGCCCTCGATAAAAAAGTCGTGAAAATGCATCATTCCCATTCCCGTTCCGGCCATCTTGACGACTAATAAAGCCCCCGTAATCATGACGGCCTTTTTCAAAGGCTCCTCACTGAGCTTTGGCACAACCAAATACCAGTGCCCGAGAACCATTGCGTAGGTAATCACTCCTAAAAACAGAGAAGAGGAGAGGAAAAAAAGGATAAATGGTGGATACATATTGTGATAAATCATCACCACCCAAACCAACGATGCGTTTTGTACCAGATAAAATAGCCACATAGGCCATGTTTTGCGATCACCATGCAAAGCATAAGTTAAGAGCGAACAGGCCATAACAATATAAAGAAAAATCGCTTGGGGAGAAGTACTACTTGCGTACGTTATATGGATACCTAGCGCAATTAATGCTGAACAGCCTGTGATGGCGTGAACGACCTTAATAAAGCCAGCTCCCGTTTCTTCAGGCCGACAAAGAAAAGAAAAAAATCCCACACCGAGTGCGAGAGAGATAAAGAAAAATTCTGCAGTTGCAATTACATAAAACATAATTTTTGTTCCTTTGTTGTCTTTGATGGCACGTCAGATCGCTCAAGCCATTTCACTACTGATTTTAAATAAGTATCAAGATCCTTATAGATTGGATAGTTTGCGGCGAAGGTTTGCTCCCAAATTTCAGGAAGAATCTTTTCAGAATGTTTTTCGCTCCAGAAATCAACCCACTTTTGCTCTTCATTGCAATTGATCGCAAAATGATCATCCTCTTCAGGTCGCAAAAAAACAGTGCACACAAAAAGCTCTACCTTTTTATCTTTGTGAGCCTGATCGTCGCTATACTGATGGCCATAACGGCCAAAAAGTCGAAAGCGAGCTGGAGTGATTGAGATCTCACACTCTTCTTCCAACTCTCTAGCGGCCGCCTGCTCAGCAGTCTCGCCACTCTCGATTTTCCCTCCAGGAATCTCCCAAAGATTTAGGGAGGCCCGCCTTTGAAAATAGACTTGAGGCCTGCCAGAGGCCATCCCTTTAATAATGACGGCCAATGATATCCACTTCTTTGAAGATTCCAGAAAACTCTCCAATATAAAAAATAAAAAACCCACCGTTTAAGGTGGGTCGAAACTGAAAGCATTTCTACAATAATACAATTTAATGATTAAAGGCCAGACCGCAAGCTTCAAATTGTTGCTCAATTCGCTCATAAACCCAAGGCAAAGCTCCCCAGTGAGCAAGATTGTTTAAACGCTCAATCTCCCGAGTAAACTCCTGAGCGACTTCTTCATTTTCAATCACAACCAGAAATTCATCATTATTATGATTGCCCGAGCTAGACCAGTTCTGTGAGCCAAAAACCACTTTTCGATTATCGATAACAGCAAACTTGTGGTGAAGTTTATCTCCATTTAACTCTGGAATACCGACTCTTCTTGCTGGCGGAGACCACGGGTTGATCCCGGCCTGAAACTGACAATCATGGCGAGGAAGGGTAAGACCGAGAAGATCGAGTGCTTTGCTGTAATACCGATAAGCGAAAAGTCGATCAACTAAAACACTTAATTCTATCCCTCTTTCACGCTTTACTGTTTTCATCGCATCCGCCAAGGCCTGATCAGAAAAAACAAAGAGAGCAGCAGAGATGGATTCTTCAGCACTTAGTAGCGAGCGCTTAATAAGGCCGGCCGTAGACTCAGCGTAGGAGAGGCGACGGCTCGTCGGTGCGAACTGAGTCGTAATACTCATATCTTCAGAAAGTCGTCGCACCTTCGGATCTCGGTGAGGCTTATTCAATCCAAATAGCGGCCGGTGATGCTCTCCAACTTTTAGACCTTCAGAACCAAACATATAATTAAACTCATCTAAAAAAAGTTGAGTTAAACTTTTATCTTCAATTAAAAAAAGTGCGTTTGCATTCCCTAGCCGGTCGTTACCATTTGGAATTCCAAAAAAGTCATGAACTGTAAAATTCGCAGAGGTGAGAATTAGTTTTTGATTATCGATCACAACAAATTTGTGATGCATAAGATTATTACCACCACTTCCATCAGCGGTATCATCAATTAAAACAACATCCGAGTTGCGCAACAGCTCAATTGCATCGGCATACAAGGGGTCTTCCTTATCTGAAATTTGCCCACTATCTAAAAGTTGTGCCAGCTCTCTCAATTGATAAAGCCTCTGAGCGTGTAGATCACGCTCGGCCTCGTCTGTTTCGTAAAGATCAATTTTTTGTGAGTTTTGAAGCTGATCGGCACTCAAAGCCTCCCAAATTGTATTATTATATCGGCTATCGATGATCACTCGAACCTGCACACCCTGCTCTTGCTTTTCAATTAAGGCCTGAGCAATCGCAGACAGCCTAAACTCTTGAACGGCCACTTCAATCGAACTTGTGGCCTTTTGAATTTCATTAACGATCATCGTTTGAAAATCTACACCTTGGCGATAAACTTTTCTGACCGGATCAACATAAACTTTAGTGTCATCTTGATTGAAAAAGACTTGAACCGAAGCTTGAGCATTTGAGGTGGCAACCAAAAAAGTTAAAGCTGCAACAAGTGATAAAGTGAAATTTTTCATCTTCATGATGACTCTCCAAAAATAATTGATTACCTAAATGGTAATCACTTTATTTGATAGAGGCCATCTAATAAAAAGATGACAGAAAGAACTTAGGGTGAGTTTATTATAATTGACAATTTAAGCTTAACGCCTCGCGCAACGAAAACCGAAGAAGTCCCCCGCTCCGTCGGGCATTGCAGCAAGAATCAAAGCAAATGGACCACTCGCAAACCAAGGTCTCGGACCCCCTCGCAATGCGGCCCCACCACTTCCACCATACACTTGCCCATACCCTAAGGAGACTTTTATCTCCGATGCGCTCGGACCAATGTCTTGAATCGACAGGGAAGAACATTCAAATTGCTCAATCGACTTCCACTCTTCAGGACAATCCCTAGGCCCAGATTCTAAGTCTCCGCCAATTGTCCAATCCACCCAATTCCAAGTATTGCCGACAAAATCCCAAATTTTTCTTCCACTACTTAAATAAAGGGTGCGACGATACATATGGTCACCAGAGCTAGCGCAGACACTGCCGTGAAGGTTGTATTCACAATCTTCGGTTGATGGCGCAGTCGTAGGGTCAAGATTACTCACCCATTGAGTATTCCAAGCACTATGCCCAGACCACCCTTTTGGCAGATGACCGCGCCCGACTTCACCTTCAGACCAATTTTTATCCACACTTTCGATATCTCTTGCGATCGCAACCCATTCAGGATTCGAGATCAGGTCAAAGCGAGCTCCCAATGCCTGACATCGTTGCTTGGCCTGGATTTGAGTAATATTTGTCCATGGTAAGTTTTCAGGTCTCGAAACCGGACGGCCAAATTGATCCTGTCTGGCCTCATATTTCATGACACAAAATGGGGCCGTCCCTAAATCAAGATTCGCCGCAATCTTCAAATATCCCTCAGGACAATCATCTCGAGGTGCAAGATCTGCCTCTGAAGACTCTATTTCTTGCTCGACTTCTGATGTTTCACTATAAACCTTTAGCTGATCAACTTCAGATTCCTTCTGCTTCTGACACCCAAGAATCAACAAAAAGAAAGAAATAAAAAAATAATTGAGCTTCTGCATAAAATTATGCTTACTGATTTGGACGATAAACGCAACGAAAACCGATATAACTTAGGCGACTCTCTGGTGGATAGCTCAAGGATAAAGCGTAAATTCCCGCGATACTTCCATCTGAGCGATGGCCACCTCGCCTCGCAGCTCCACCGGTACTTCCATAGCTTCCCAAAACAACATGGTCACTTTGTTCCCGACCATTTTCGCGAGAGTTTTGAGTTTGATCGTAATAATCGCTAACGTCTTTAACTGAAAGAATATTAAAAGGTGACCCATCACTATGCCCGCGATAAATCTGTCCCTCACCAATCCGGTTTGAAGTCCGAGCTCTCCTTCTTTAGCCTCAAACTTCATCACACAAAAAGCAGGAACTCCCAGCTCTTCATTTTCAGCAATAAAAACAAAGCCCGTTGGGCAGACGTCACTTTTATTATTAAAAAAATGACATCCACCCAACAAGAAAAGAATGATGAGAAAGTATCCAAAAGATCTAAACATACCCCATCATACCACGGCCGGAAGAATTGCTGTTGCAATCGCAAAGTAAATCATCACACCCGCAGCATCAGCAATAGATGTAATCAACGGTGCACTGGCAGTTGCAGGGTCGAGCTTAAACTTACTTAAAAGAAAAGGTAAACTCATTCCAACAATACTCCCGACAAGAACAGTAAGTACCATTGTCATAGAGACAACCATCGCAATCTGTGGACCACCTCTTATTGCACCGAGAACAGAAACGGCCAAGGCCATAGTCAAACCGAGTAAGGCCGCAATCAAAATCTCACGTCCCATCATCTTACTCCAGTCCTTCAAAACAACTTCACCAGTAGCAAGAGCACGTACCATTAAGGTTGCAGACTGAGAGCCGGCATTACCACCACTATCAATTAGCAGTGGCAAAAAGAAAACGAGAGCAACATAAGCTTCGATTGTATCTTCGAAATAAGCAATACCAGCACCCGAAAAAATATTTCCAAAAACCAAGAGAACGAGCCAGCCAATTCTCTTTTTGTAAAGTAGCCACCAACTGGCACTTAAGATATCTCCAGAGATTTTACCAATACTGGCCTGATGGTGGAAATCCTCTGTCGCCTCTTCCTCAATAACGTCCAAGGCATCATCATAAGTCACAATCCCGCAAAGCCTTTGGGCCTCATCGACCACAGGCAAAGCGACGACATCATACTTTGAAATCTGCTTCGCTGCGAACTCTGGCGACTCTTTCAAGGAAATTGCCATTGTCTCCTCTTGCATGATCTCTTTAATTGGCCGTGTCCTATCTGCCAATATCAAGTTTTCAAGCTTGACCATCCCCAGAACTTTTCGGTTGTCATCAATCACATAGGTTCGGTTAATTGTTTCAACCTCTCTCGCCTCTCTTCTTAATTTATGAAGAGCTTCATCGACTGACATCTCCGGCGACAAAGTTGAATAATCGGTCGTCATGATCGAACCAACGCTGTCCTCGTCATAAGAGAGAAGTTGCTTAATATCCTCTCGCTCTACTTTCGCCATGGCATGTAAAATGTCATCATAAAATGGCGGTTCAAAAAGTTGCAAAAGATCAGCTCTATCATCAGAAGACATAACATTGAGAGTTTGAGCAAAATTCTGAGCGCCAACAAAATGAGCAAATTCAATAATGCGGTTTTCAGAGAAATAGGCCAATATTTTTGACTGTCTCTCTTGTGGGATAAGATTCATCACTTGAGAAGTTTCTTCAATAGAGAGCAACTCCATCAAAACGGCAAAGTCTGCGGGATGCTCTTCAAAGGCAATCGCCTTAACTCTCTCCCAATTTTGCTCTTGAACGAGCTTCTTAAATTTTTGAGTTGTCATTGTATCTGTCATATCTCACTCCAATTATTTTTTTATACTAACAAAGTCTGTTCTCGTCTTATCTTGCGCTAAAGAGGCCAAGGTATAACCGGCCACTAAATTGCCCAGTCCAATTAGGATCACAAGCATAAGAACTCGAAAGAAAACCAATACCTCTTTATACCGCTCTCTATTTTTTATCATGTCTCACCTCCATCCAAGAGGTTAGAAA
>SKIL01000296.1 GCA_007116425.1 Bacteriovoracaceae bacterium
GACGAAGTAAAAAATATAAAGGCCTTATTAGATAAAACATTTCCTTACCACATCTATCAGGTAGAGCCCCAATCAAAGGTCTATACTACTCATGGAGATCTATGGGATTACCTCTTTCTAAAACACCAGGGGCAACAAGACTCTCCCCCCCAGAATATTTTTATGCCTTGGACACTTGAAATGGGTTCTTGGATCTGGCTTAAGAAAAACCCGGCCCAAGTTTTTAACCCTATGGGACTCTATAACCCAATAAAAGAACATCGCTATGAAAGAATTATGCGTCGTCACCTCCTTTTAATTGACTTTCTTTTGCGACTAACAAGAAACAGCGAAGCTTGGAGTTCTAAAAAATGACAAATTGGATTCTGCTAAGAGGCCTTTCTAGGGAAACACGTCACTGGGGTGAATTTCCAAATATACTCGCACAGAAAAATCCAAAATCTAAAATCATCGTCCTCGAACTACCTGGTGTTGGAAAAAAAAACCACCTCGGATCACCTAAGAAAATAGAAGACTTTGTTGAGTCCCTAAGACCAGATTTTTTAAGTATAAAAAACAAAGAGCAAAATGAAAAAACTAACGAATGGGGAATTATATCCATTTCTCTAGGTGGAATGATCGCCCTTAACTGGGCAGAAAAATATCCTGATGATTTTTCTAAAATCGTTACAATCAACACCAGTGCAAGTGATCTTTCAAACCCAATCCAACGCATAGGGCTTAAGGCGATTTCTAAAATGGCAAAGCTCTTTATAAAAAATGATCTCATTGAAAGAGAGAGAGAAATTTTAGAATTAACGACATCAATGACAGAAGTAGATGATAACCTGGTTAAAAAGTGGGCCTCTTACAGCAAGGAATATCCTTTGTCTCGTAAAGCTTTTCTAAACCAACTCTACGCCGCTTCGAAATTTAAGGCGCCTAAAAAAATAGACCTTCCTTGCCTGATCATTGTTGGTGAAAAAGATCAATTGGCCAATCCCAAATGCTCGATTGCTTTGGCAAAACACTTTAAACTTCCCTATTACTCCCACCCTCATGCTGGTCACGACCTGCCACTTGACGACCCAGAGTGGCTTGTAAATCAAATTTATCAATGGGAAAGACGACCTTAAACAAGCTTCCTTGACAAAACAGTATCCATCAAAAGATGATATGGATTGAAATATGTCAATGGAGGACACTATGATCAAAAATTCTTTAATCGCACTCACACTTCTCTTTGCCGTCCCGGCCTTTTCATGCCCACAATTAGACGGGGTATATAGGTGTCAAAGTAACCACAGAGTTGATACGAAAGAAATTTATCCAACTCAGAACGGATTTGAAGTTATTACCAATGGAAATTATGTTGAGTACATCACAGATAATCAATATTACGAAATTGATCCAACGGACTCTTACGAAGATGCTTTTCATAAGTCGAGATGTCAAAACGATAAATTAATTGTCGAGTTCAAGGCCAATATCTTATATCAAGGTTCAGTCGTGGCAAGGCAACGATCGACAACAGAGTACCAAATGGTAGGCGATCAGCTCCATATTGAACGTAAAACGAGAATGAGACGAATTCCAATGCCTACCGTACGCAGTGTTTGTGAACGAATTTAAAACACTTTAGATTAGTTTATGAGAGCGCCGAGAGCTTTTAAGTTAAGGCTTCGGCGCTTTATACTCCAACAGATGAAGTTTTTCGCCAGCTAATTAAATTTATAGATAGATTTCCGCCTTAGAAACAGAAAAAACAATAAACTCAGAAGGTCTTTGAAGCGCAATTCCGACTTCGCAAGAATTTAACTCGTACACTCCACATCGAACAAAGTAGGACTCATACCTTTGACTACCAGCAAAAGCACCTCGCTCCCAGTAGTGTGAAAGATAATCCTCAATTACCACTTCACTCTCTTCATTAATTTCTGATAGAGAATTTTCAATTGAGTTCTTTAAAAAAGTTTTAAACCGATACGTTGAAATATAGGGAGCATACTGACTTGGACTCAAATGCCTTGCTCCCCAAATAAAATAACCATTCAATGGCGAAAGATAGCGTAAAACATTTACGCCAAACTCATTTAGCTGAGCAATATCTCGATTTGAAAATTCTCGATTGAGAGATGAAATACCGTGGACAAAGGCCTGGGGCCCAGCGGCCGGACGAAAAATTCCCTGAGCTCGATCTAGTCGTGTCATCACTCCAGCGATATGTGCACTTGCTGGTAAAAACAAGTCATCAGCATCAAAACTTAACCATGGAGCAAACATGGCCGCGGACTGAGTTGAAAAAATCTCGGCCAACTGTATAAGTTTACTCTCGTCATAAGTGAGACTAGCTGGAACATCAATTAAACCAAAGGCGTTGTTTTTTTCGAGAATATCGATAAAGTTTAAAATGATTTGCTTATATACAGTGTACTCAGATAGAAAACTCGCAGCAGGAAGTGACATGAATTCAACATCAAGGCCTTTCATCATTTTTAGCGCTAGATCGTAGGCCATATAAAGATCATCAGTGCATTCATACTGAGGGTTAATTAGGTAGAGTTTTGTCCCGCCATTTTTAAAAAAGCCTTTCACGCTCTTCGCGGTTAAATCCTTGTCATCGATCTCTCCGTAAAAGAGATTATAGTCCTCAAAGCTCTTCAATATAACTGGTGTATCATAACTCACCGGCGTATCTGCGATCATCGCCGTGGAACCGAAGTAAACGTCTTCAACCGTCTCAGTTAGAGCTGGTGAGGCCAGAAAAAATGTTTGAAAAATAAAAACTATCAAAGGAAGTCGATTCATAGCTTATTGATTTATCAAATTTCACGAAGAAACAAAACTTATTTCCCCAACCATGTAAGAATGGTGTTACCTATTTGCTTACACCTGTTGTTAAAAGCTGATCTTTCTAAAAGAAAGTTTTTAAGCAATAACCTCCCTACCAAAAAGCAAAACAAAACAGGGAGAATGAAATGAAGCTTTTTAAATTAGTAGTTACAATGGCAATCACAACAGTACTTAGCGCGCATGTTTTTGCAGCTGGATCAAGTTTTAACCAAAATCCTACGGAAGTTGTTCTGACAGCTGAGCAACTTAGTGAAATTAATCAAGGTCGCGAGTTTATTGATCGTCCTTTGGCCAACCATCCACCAATCTTAGGCAGTGAGGCAAAAGATAGGATTACACTAAGATCCTTCAGAGACGGTCAAAATCGCATTAATTTCATTCTCCCATTTTTAGATAGATTTATTGACGAACATCCAAAGTATAACCGTTCTCGATTCGAGCTGGAGCTTAATCAGGGCATTGATTTGGCGAACCTTACAAAGTTAAACCTTGAAGCTGTAGTCATTAAAGGCCTAAATGGTGCAAAACTTGATCTCGAGCAACTCACCATTTCTCAGATCGAGGGCGAGAAACTTATCATCGTTGCTAAAGGCTTCGTTGAAGCGGCCAATGGAGACCACAGAGATTTTGTATTTCAAGGACTTCTTGAAAGAAGGTAAGAGTATCACACACCGCCCCTAGACCAGGGGCGGCATTTATGTTTTCTTCTCGGCCATAGATTAAAAAGGCCGGGATCGTTTGAAAAAGTTACTTCCAAAAATTTCTATTTATGAACTGCAGATAACCGCCGAGGCCATTCGGGCCGGCTCGATTCGTGAAGTTTCACGGCGTTATGGCATTACTCCTGCAGGGGTATCTCGAATTATCTCTGCTGTTGAAACAAAAGTAGAGCGAAAAATTTTTGATCGAAGCTCACAGGGAGTCACTCCGACATCAGATGCAAATAAAACTTTAGAACAGCTCAATAAAATCATCGAAGCAACACAGAACTTAATTGAAGCACCACAAATCTCATCAGAAAAATGTTACCAGGTAGCAACATTAACTTGGTTAAACAGAGGCCTTATATCCCATGCATTAGGTGATTATGCATATAAAAGCACCAAAATTGAATTTCAAATTACTGACCTTCCCTCAGACGAGATGGTTCCTTGGGGCCTAAAGAGGATGATTGATATGGCCTGCTATATAGGGCAAAAAGAGTGGCCTTCAAGCTGGGAGCAAGTTTATATCGGGACGACCAAATGGGTTTTATGTGCAGGAAATAAGCTTGAAGTGCCTAATTCTTTAACCTCCCAAGAAGTTTTACAAGGACAATTTGTCGTACCTAGTTACTTTGGACCCTATGGCGCACAAAGAGGAATTGATTTTTGCCCCGAACCTATACATCGAAGAAAAGTTGTGGCCCAAGTCGGAACAGCAGAGAGTGCTCTTGAGTTTATCAAAAATACAAACTATTTCGCTTTCGTCCCCGAAATTCTCGTTACCAACAGAGGACCTGATTACGGAGTTAAAATCATAAAAGTATTGGACTGGCCTCCAGTTGAACAAGAAATATACTTGGCCTGTCATGCAGAATCTATGGCCGCAAAAGATTTTCACCAAATCAGTGATTTGATAAAAGACAGACTTAAACCTAAAAATGAATAAGCAAAAATTACGCCTTTTTGAAAATATCGACTTTTATCGCCTGCTAGAAGAGAGTGGAACAGTAGAGGGAGCGACAGGTTGGAACAAAACAGACCCCTTTCCAGGTCATGACTTAGATAATCTCAAAGATAGCTGGCCCGTCAACTACGAAAAAAGTCATAGCTATGGCGAGTATATTTTTGATTGGTCCTGGGCGCAGGCCTATCACAAATACGGACTTAACTATTACCCAAAACTCACATCAATGGTCCCGTTTACACCAGTGACAGCACCACACTTTATTATGCCAGAGTGGAGCGATCAAAAAGCTTACAAAATGCTTCAAGAACAAGATCTTTATTATCAATCTGGCCCTTTTTCATCCGGGCATTATCTTTTTTTAGAACAAAGAGAAATTGATCTCTTTAAAGAGTGTGAATATCAAATAAGGCATTCCATACAGTACCACTTTAAAAATGAAGGATATGAATCTTTTAATCACTACCTTTCAAAGCTCAAATCTCGCAAGGCCAAAGCAATCAGAAATGAAAGAAAGCACGATGGCCTCACAATAAAGCAATACCATGGAGATCAACTGACCCAAAAGCATGCAAAGCAAATGCATCAGTTTTATTTAAGCACAATTCGTAAAAAAAATGCGATCCCCTACCTTAATTTAAGCTTTTTTGAAAAGGCCTTTAATCAGTTAAAGGAGAATATCCTCTATATAGAAGTTGAAGATGAGTTTAATGCTTCGATTGCAGGAAGTTTTTTTCTCTACGATGAGCAAAGATTGTATGGAAGATATTGGGGCTGTTTAAGAGATATTCCCAACCTTCACTATGAAGTTTGTTATTATCAAGGCATAGAGTTTTGTATCGAAAACAATATAGAAATTTTTGAGGCAGGCGCACAAGGAGAACATAAAATAGCTAGAGGTTTTCTCCCCCAAACCATATATAGTGCCCATAAAATTAAAAATAAGTCTTTCTCTCAGGCCATCAAAAACTTTATCCAAGAAGAAAAGGCCCATATGGGCCATATTCAAAAAGAGCTTATAACCTACTCACCTTTCAAGTCTCTTTAGAAATTTTTCGGTCAATAAACAGTGTTGCCACCAAATCACCAGTGGCATTCACTGAAGTCCGACACATATCTAAAATACGGTCCACACCGAGTAAAAGAGCTACCCCAGCAAGCGGAATACCTGCTGAAGTAAGGATCATTGAAAGAATAACAATTCCCACTCCAGGAGTTGCAGGAGAACCGATTGAAGCAGCAACCGCCGTAACAACA
>SKIL01000256.1 GCA_007116425.1 Bacteriovoracaceae bacterium
AAATTACTTTTCACAATTTGGCCTTTGGAGATGTTAATATAAATAAGGTTGTTTTTGGCTCCGGACTGGCCATTCTTGTCGTGCTTTATACTATCCTTCTACCATATCTCTACTCTAAATCAGATAAGGTTAAGAGTTTTGCCGATAATTGGGCGTTACCAATTGCTAAACTTCACCATGTCGCTTGGTATATGTTAGGTGCGCTTATTGCTTTGAATGTTCCTGCAGGGAAAAAAGGAGAGTTATTAGAGCTTGTTGGCTGTTGGGCCTTTCTTATGATTTTTGCTTTTCCTCGAAATGCTCATGTTTTCAAGAAACCGAGAGTATCTAACTGATACCATTTGTTTAAGTGCCTACATTCGTTTGCGCTCAAGCTTAAGATTTGAGTGCATTTTCTTCTGAGTTTTCAGCTAGTTTTACACGTCTAGTTATTTCAATTGCTTGCCTCTTTAGTCTTGGTCTGTTTATTGGTTTCTACCATTGTAACTTATTGATATCTCAATCAAATATTATAGTTTTTTCCTAAGCTACCCGATAAGACTCACTATATGTCTTGAGGAGATCTAGGCATTTTATGGGGGACTTCAACTCGGTGATAAAATAGATAATGTGAGAAGTTATAATAGAATTCAATCATTTATGAACTATCAGATAAAGTCTTTTGTCTTAGGCCTATTATTTTATTCTGCTGTATTGCCTGCTGATGAATTTGAATTTGATCAGGGGAGTATAGCTCATCATTCATTGACTTCATCCAGTTTTGAATTAATGGATATTGAGAGGCAAACGTTAAAAGATTTAGGTTTGGGTGATAGTATTGAGGATATTCAAAATGGGTCTCTTTCATCGGTTGAAGACTTTCTTAGTGAGGCCGATGATCATCTTTCAAAAGTCACAGCAGAAAACGCCAAAAATGAATTGCGTGTCCATTATTCTAATGATCTTGATGAAATTCAGGACAGCTTTGATGAGTATATTGGCGAAATTCAAAATGAGGTTGAAGATATTGCCAAAGGTGTTGAGGATGATGCGGTTGACTTAGCGATAGGTTATGGGTTGTCAATGACCTCTTTGACGATGACGGCGATCCTTGCACCAAAGGTTTTACTGACCTGTCGAACTAAACCTTCTGCGGTTATTTATGTTGGGACATCGGCAGTTTATATTACTAGAGAGTTAGCAAATACACGCAAATTTAGATTATCTCAATTGGCCGAATTTGAGCGAATCTCTGAGTTTAAAGTTGATCATGCTCGCACTTATAATCAAAACCTCGATGCCGCTCGCTATGCAGCAGATCTCCAAGTTGAGCTTTTGAGAAGCTATAAAAATGTACTTAGGAGTGGTTTTGAGTCTATTCAAGATAAGGCCAAAAATGCCAAACAAGTTTTTTATGGTTTTGGTATTGCATCAGCGACAGCTGCTGGTGAACAATATTTCGGAAGTGGAACTTGTGGTTCAGTTTCGCCTGTTGAATCTGGTGCTTATATTGATTACGAGAAATTTAATATTGAGGCCTTGGCCAGTGCGGATAATACTTTTTTCGATCTTGTTCGAAATGCAAATGAGCTTTCCGAAGCAATGTATCATTACTACCAATGGGATGCTCAAATTAGGGGGGAAGATTTTAAATATGAGCTAAGTGATTTTCATGTTTTTGATGAGAGCTATGATCAGTGGTTAAGTCAAGATCTTTTAAATAAGGAGCTAGATGCCTCATTTAGCTTTCAAGAAATTATTGTCGCTGCCATGAGAAGTGTTCAGGAGTTTTTAATATCATCATCCTACGCAAGAGATTACTCTTCTGAAGAGAGAAAACAGTACCAGTCACAGATAAAAACTGAGAAGATGATGATTTCAGAGCAACTAGATAATAGGGCCGCAGATTTTATAGCTGATATTGATAAAATTGGTGCCCTTCTTATTGGTGGTGGATTTAATTTACTTTTACAGAAATTCTCTCCTGGATATAACAAGTTTTTGAATAAAGTTGCCTCCAATGGAGTTTATCGATCTGCTGCGTTTGGAGTACATGCCCTTTTGGCCCAACAGGCATCTACAAGGCTTGATAGGGCCTCAGAGGCATTTCTTGTACGAATTGATCGCGTTGGTGACCTTATTTCTCGCTTACAAGATGACTTTCATAAAGGTACAGATTTGATGTACATGACTCCTAAAACAGATCAAAAGGTTTCTGAGCTGTTGGTCAAGCGTGGTTATGGGACAGATGTTTCATTAAGTGAGTTGAGTATTTCAGAATTAAAAGAGCTTGCAAGGGAAGTGGGTGATTCCGAAAAGAGTAAGTCTGAAGCAACTTTAAGTGCATTAGAGGACAGAATTCAAAGAGAAATTGCCTCTAAGCAATCTAAAGAAAGTGCTGCTTCTGAGAAACGTGTAGAAGAGTCCGAAAAGAAGGTAGAAAAAAACAATGGTGATCGTTCTAATGTAGAGACTCGAAAGCAAAGAGGAGAACGTTTTGCTCCCGATTCAAGTTATATTAAGAATGACACCTATTTAATCCGTCCTTTTGTTTTTATTTCAAATATTATACTTCAAAAAGCACACGCTAGACAAAGCCCTATTGGTGAACTTACACGGCAATTTCCGGTTGAGAGATCAATATGTATAGGTGATGGAAGGTGTCCACCGCCATTATTTGTTCCTTTGCCTAATGATAGGTTTAACCCCCTTAATCAAATGATTCATCAGCACTCTCAGTATGCGAATGCTGTGTATGAAAAAAAATTAAATGAAATAGCTAAGTATGATGCATTTGTTGAAGCGAATTATCAAAACCCTTTTCGTTTTCGCTCTCATATTATCTCAAATTTAAATACTTCTAGAGCAAGGGCAGGGATGAGCGAAATCCCTTTTGATCAATTGCTCTCTCAATTCCACCAGGAATATACAACAGATTTTGAAAACAGTTATAGAGATATTCCGAGTAAGCTATTAATTCCAGCGGAGTCTAATATCACCTTTGCTAATGTAAGAAGAGGAGAGACTAGTGCTCCAAATCAGTCGATGGCACAGCATATGAGCTTAGAGCAAAAAAAAATTCTTGAAAGTTTAGTACAGAGAAAAAGAGAGTTTAAGGCACAAAGGGATTCAAGTCGAAGAATCGCTTCAAAAAGTAGTGATATATCTCAAGGTCTTAACGTTGATGGATCTTATATTCATCCTGTGCATTTATCATTGTTTGATATTATCCATAGAAGATATCAGTTAAAATTTCAGAGTAATTAAAATTTGGCCATTAGGTTGGCCATTTTTTGTAGATCTGCTCGTCTAGAATGTCTATCAATTAAGAGCTTTTTTTCAGGCCCGGCAACGGCATAGAGTTCAAAGTATCCAGAATTTTCAAAAGCACGAAGTTCGGGCTTCTTTTTTCTTTTTGCCATATTAGGAGAGTCAATATGATGGTGAACTTCGAAAGAGTCTTCGCTTTGAAGTTTAAACTTTCTTTTGAAGAAAGTGACCCAAAATATTTTGTATACTAATTGGATTTCATTTTCTTTTTTTACAATCCATTTCTCAAAGAAGAAAAAACCGATAAGCGAAAGGGGGAGACCAATCAAGGTGAAAAGAACAATCCATGCTAAGACTCCATTGATTGGATCACCCGAATCGATCATGGTTTCTATAGGATTCTTTATTGCAATTCCCATAACAAAAACAAGAACCAGTATTGCAGCAAGGTAACCCCAAAAAATCATGGGAAGGCCATAAGTCTTAAGAGTAATGCCTCGATGATCAGAGATGTGTATCCGATCATCGAGTTCATTTTCTTTACTTGGAAAGATATAAAGTAGGCCCATATTACCTTTCTTAATTATTTAATTGCTGCTCGAATTTTCGAACTGGCGTAGTCCATAAGCCATACAATAGAGGCAATAACAATAACCAGAAGTCCAACTTCGTTCCAGCGAGCGAGTCCTTGATACTGCATAAGGAGAGTACCAATACCACCACCACCGACGAGACCAATGACGGTTGCCATTCTTACATTGATATCCCAACGGTAAATCGTGAAGGCCAAATATGGTAAAATAATTTGGGGAACAACACCGTACCAAATAATTTGAAGAGGGTGAGCTCCGGTTGCTGTAATCGCTTCGATTGGCCCTTCCGAAATGTTCTCAATTTGCTCAGAGTAGAGCTTTGCTAGAGACGAAACGGAGTGAACACAAAGGGCGAGCATCCCCGCAAAAGGTCCAATCCCAACCCATACTGAGAAGATGATGGCCCAAACAAGTGGTTCAATCGATCTTGTTAGGTTGAGGAAAAATCTAATGACAGCATATGCCGATAGTAAAATACTAGACTGGCTCATTAGGTTTCTGGCCGCCGCAAATGATAAGACAAATGCAACAGGGAGAGCAATTACAGTTGCAACAAAGGCCATATAAATAGTTTCAATGGCCGCAAATAGTGCATCCTCAAAGATGGCCATATTTGGGGTGAAGAGTGCTGTGAAAATTCTTTGGGCACCTCTAAGACCACTTTCAGAGAGAAATTCGTACATGCTAACCTGGCTGATATGAAGCCCTGAAAGAAAGGTTACAACTATTGTAAAAATACCGAGAAGTGTAAATGGTTCTTTGGTTAGTGATTTATTTGGGTCAAGCGTATAGAGGCCTCTTATCGCTCGTCCAATTGAAAAGCGTGTAAAAAAGAGAACAAAGGCAATGACTCCGCCAATCAAAAGACAGGCCAAGGGTTCATTCCAAGAGAATTCTGCAAATCTGATTTGTGCAATAAATTTTTGATAAACAATTTTATAAGAGACAAGTGCCAGGTAGGTCCATAATGCAATATCAAATAATAGCGCAAAAATAACGGACTTCATTTGCCCTAGCGAAACTTGTTTTTTTGAGTCTTTTGACTCGATTTTTTTGTCTTGGCCTTGAGACTTTTCCATTTTACACCTATATATAAAGATATTAATTAATCAATTGTTACTTCTACTGCGTCTTCACCATAAATGGTTTTAAACCACTGCTCATCGATCTCTTTTGGTGAACCCTCATAGATCATTTTTCCACCCTTAAGGGCAATAACTCTCGAAGCATACTGTCTTACAAGTGAGAGAAAGTGAAGGTTACATATTACTGTAACTCCTAGTTCTTCATTAACTTTCTTGAGGTATTGCATAACGGAGTGAGAAGTTGCAGGGTCGAGTGAAGCAACTGGCTCATCAGCTAGTAGGATTTTAGGGTTTTGCATGAGCGCTCTAGCAATCGATACCCTTTGTTGCTGACCCCCTGAAAGATTATCGGCGCGTGTGTTTTCTTTTCCACTCAAACCTACAATCTTAATATACTCTAGGGCCTTCTTTTTATCTTCTTCAGGCCATATACCCAAAATTGAGCGGATGATTCCATTTTTAGATAAACTACCAGTTAAAACATTTGTAAGAACTGTCGTTCTTGGCACAAGGTTAAAATGTTGAAAGATCATTCCAATTTTTGCGCGTACTTTTCTAATGCCGCTATTACTTAATTGAGTAATGTCTTCACCTTCAAATAAAATAGATCCAGAAGTACTATCGTGGAGCCGATTAATACATCTCAGTAGTGTCGACTTACCAGAACCAGACAACCCAATAATTACTAAGAATTCCCCTTTTTCGACTTTAAATGAAACATCGTTTAGGGCCTGAGTTCCATTGGGATAAACTTTCGTGAGGTGATTTACTTCTAACATGAATTTTCTACCTATTTAAGAT
>SKIL01000215.1 GCA_007116425.1 Bacteriovoracaceae bacterium
ATGCCAATTGTTTTGCCTTGGCCGAAGGCTTGGTTGGGGCGGGTGAGGTCTATTGCAATGAGAAAGGCCTTGATATAAATCAACTTAATTCCATTGGCCTTATTCTTGGGACTGGTTGCGGAGGCGGACTTGTTTTACGAGGACAATTATACTCAGGTGTAAACGGGGCCTCTATGGAAGTTGGACATACACGCCTTTTTCCTCAGAGTGAGCTTCAGTGTTATTGCAGTCAGTATGGTTGTGCCGAGTTATTTGTTTCGGGAACAGCGATTGAAAAACATTATGAAAGGCTGACAGGATTGGAGAAACCTGCATATGATGTTTTAGATAAAGCAGAGATCGAAGTTCGGAATCGGATTGTGACAGATTTTCGAGAGCACCTGTTGATACTTTTAACGAATCTTTCAAATACACTAAATCCGCATATTATCATTTTGGGGGGCGGCCTTTCAAAACAGCTTGATTTATACGATGGGCTTCAGTTGATGTTAGATGAGAATGTCTACACTCCTCGATCTGCACCGACATTATGCTTTGCCCAGCTTGGTGACTCTGCGGGTGTTTTTGGTGCGGCCCTTAATTCTATCCCTTAACTCCTCCAAGGGATAGACCTGAAACAATATACTTATGTACAGAATAAAAAATGGCGCTAATGGGAATTGCTCCAAGAAGACAAGCCGCTGCGAACTGTCCCCATCGACTTGAGAATGCATCAGATATGAAGATCTGAATACCAACAGCAAAAGTTAAATTATCTTGAGACTTCAAGAGCACCGAGGGAAGGATGAAGTCAGAAAATGTATTAATAAATGTCAAAAGACCTACAACTGTTAAAATGGGGGTACTTAGTGGAAGTATGATTTTCATAAAAACCTGAAAGCGAGTACATCCGTCGAGTATGGCCGAATCTTCAATCGACTTTGGTATTGTGTCAAAATATCCTTTGATGAGCCATATATTAAATGGTGTTCCTCCCAAGTACACAAGAATGAGTCCTCCATGGGTGTCGGTACCGATACCAGGTATAATCTGGCCAAGAAAGTCGAGCATAAAATAAAATGCAATCATGGCCATGATATTGGGGAACATTTGAATAACCATCAAAACCAATAGAGATGTTTCCCTTGCCCTAAAGCGAAATCTACTGAGAGCGTAGGCCGATGTTGTGGAAAGTAAAAGCATTAAGAATGCCGTAATAAAAGATATTTTTATACTGTTAAGTAGCCATCTAAGAATTGGAAAACTTGATTCAATGATCTCTCCTGAGATGGGGTCTTCGTAAGGAATCCCTAAAATATATCTCCAGTTGTTGAGGGAGATATTGTCTGGGATGACAGATGAACCGATTCCCCCTGTGGGGTTAAGTGAAATTGAAATAATCGCCATAATTGGAAAGAGTATTATTAACAAAAAACTAATCAGGCCTAGGTGTTTGGCCAGAGTAATTATTCCTTTTTGTTTTATTAAAAACTCTTTATGCATTTGCATTCTCTGTTTTAAACCATCTAAAATTGAACATTGTAATTGTTGCGACAATCATGAAAATAATAACAGCAATACTACTTGCAAGTCCAAAGTCTTGACCTTGTCCACCTTCAAATGCAAGTCGGTAGGTGTATGAAATAAGAATATCAGTTTTTCCTACTTGTGTTGATGCACCTTCCATTGGAGGACCACCTCCAGTTAAGAGATAAATCCCTACAAAATTATTGATATTGAATGCAAAGGACCCAATTAACAAAGGACCTATCGCACTCATAATGAGTGGCAGAGTAATTTTATTA
Organism: Bacteriovoracaceae bacterium; assembly: GCA_007116425.1. Taxonomy (GTDB): domain Bacteria; phylum Bdellovibrionota; class Bacteriovoracia; order Bacteriovoracales; family Bacteriovoracaceae; genus SKIL01. Next base: position 1,785 of record SKIL01000215.1, read on the forward strand.
AATCTTGTGAGTGGTCCTGCGTTCTCTAGTTTTGCAGCATCATAGAGACTTTCTGGGATAGATTGCAATACACCTGTTGTAACTAAAAACATATAGGGAAAGCCAAGCCATAAGTTAACCATCAGGCAAGCAACTTTGGCCCATGTTCCATGTTCAAGCCATGGTACGGCAGGAATTGAGAAAAATGCCAGCATCTCATTAATAAGTCCAAAGTCTTTGTTAAGCATACCTTTAAAAATGAGAACGGATATAAAGAAAGGGATTGAATAGGGGAGTATAAGTAAATTTCGGTATACGGCCTTTAATTTGAGGTTTTTGTCATTGACGATAATAGCAAGAGTGATTCCGAGTGAGAATGAAAGAAAAACACTGAAAAATCCCCATGTCATCGTCCAGATAAAAACATTGATAAAAGATCTTCTTAAGTCTTTATTTGTTATGAGCGAGATATAATTACTAAAACCTACCCAACGGTAAAACCCAGGCATGAGTTCGTGTCCGATCTCTGAGACATATCTACCAACTTCAAAGTCTGGGGTATAGATTTCACCTGTTTGTGTGTTCTGAATCTTGTCATTCTCAAGTGGTAAGTACCTCGATCTGAGATTTGCCAATTTTGAACTTCTATAAAATAAAAAAAGTTCGTCAAAGTGATCAGGATGGTCAAATTGGATATTTTGATTTTTTTCAAAATAAGAAATAACTTCCAAAGGTGTCAGCTGTCTCGACTCTTGAATTATATCTCTTGATACAAGAGGGGCGAGCGAATACTCTTTTTTGTCCTTTAATTCGGTGTAATGGTCATCATTTGTGACGAGTAGAGTTTTTTTGTTCGTCGTTTGATAAATCTTAAATTTTATGAAGGTCGGATTGTCTGGGAGATAGCTTTCTTCTAAGAGAATATCTTTGACTTGATCTTTATCGAAGAAGTGACCTGTACTTAAATTACTTAGGCTTATAACAAAAGTAAAAAAGATTGGAAGCACCATAAGAAATAAAAAAGTTGTTAGTCCTGGATAGAGAAACCTTAATGTATAAAAACGATTTAAAGAAAAAACGCTAATAGTAAAGATGGTGAAAAACGCTAACGCGATAGAGAGGAAAGGGTGACCGATATTCCAGAGAACATATGTTGAAAAAAAACCAAGTATAAAAACAAACAAGTTGAAGAAAGTTAATGCGCTATTTCCTTTCACTCTTTCTCCCGATTGCTCTCTTTTGTTACACTTTTGATCTCCTTCCAGAAGCGATCATCCATATCTTCCGAGCGAAGTCGCCATTTCCAATTGTTTAACGTTGTTCCCGGAATATTAATTCTGGCCTCTTTACCTTTTCTTAAAAAATCTTGGTAGGGGGTGATCGCAAGTTTTGCTTTTGATTGATAGACTTCTTGGATAAAGCTAGAGGGATTGAGGTCAAGATTATACTTTTGAATATTTCTTTTCTCATTTGGTGATATCTCATCGATCCATTGCTTTAAGGTTTTATTGTCATGAGTTCCTGTATAATAAACGGTTTGTTCATCTATTTGATGAGGGAGATGCATATTTTTTTCATCGCTACCATATGCAAATTGAAGTACCCGCATAGCAGGGATTTGAAATTGTTTTCTTAGCTCATGGACTCCTTCACTGACCTCTCCAAGGTCTTCCGCTATATAAGGTAATTGAGGAACTTTTTCATGAAGAGTAGATAGTAATTGTTCGCCATGACTTACTACCCATTGTCCTTTTTTTGCTGTTTTTTCTCCATAAGGTGTTTCCCAGACATTATAGTAGCCGATGAAGTGATCTAGCCTTAAAAGGTCATATAATTCGCTGTGATATTGTATTCTTTGAACCCACCATTCAAATTCAGATTTTTGTAGATTTTCCCAATTATAATTGGGTGTTCCCCAAAGTTGGCCTTCTATTGAGAAATCATCAGGTGGGGCCCCCGTAATGACTGATGGTAGGCCTTTAGAGTCGAGCTTAAAATATTCTTTGAAATATTTTACATCCATGCTTTGGAGCCCCACAAATATGGGAAGATCTCCAAATAGCCTTATCGATTTTTTATTTGCATAGCTTTTGAGCTTATTCCATTGCTTATAGAAGACATATTGCCAAAAAAGGTGATCTTTTTCGCTAGCAAAAAAAGTCGTCATGTATTTTATTAAATTTGGAAGCCAGTATTTGTATTTCAGATGGAAGTCGTCCGGTACTTGGTTTCCCTCTTCATAAAAACGTTGCGAAGCCTTTTTTAGAACTTCCATTTTTTTAAGGGATACAAGATTCAAATCGATTTCAGAGCTTTCTGTAATCAAACAATAATCGAGCTCTTTTTGTTCGAGTAGTCCTTCGTCCTTGAGAAGCTCGAGTGAAATGTAGAGAGGGTGTGCTCCAAATGCAGAGTAGGACGCATATGGTGAACCATATTTGTCAAAGATGCTGACTGGAAGAATCTGCCAATAGCTTTGTCCTGAATCATGTAAATGGTCTACCCACTCATACGCACTAGGGCCAATATCACCTATCCCATACTTACTGGGCAGAGATGATATTGGTAGTAGAATCCCTGAGCTGCGATGCTTTAGAATATTTTTTTGACTTTTCATTGAGAAATATTCTTATGTTACAGCCAAGTACAAAGAGAAAACTCTTGCTCATGGGCCAGCCCCTCATAGCGAGGAGTAATTCTCAAACGCCAACGTTTAGGGTTTTTATCACTAGAACTTGCCTCGCCAGTTACTCTTGTAATTCCATCAAATTGCTTTTCTCCCCATTTTAGAGGATGAACTTTAAACTGATTTTGATTTTCTGAAGTCGAAGTATCTGTTTCAATGAGGTCTGCTCTCAATTGCTCAGGATTTAGATCTCCTAAATATAAATTCACATCTGCATTGATGGATGTGGCCTCAAACACTCTTCCTGGGATTGTATCATCGACCTGAAAATCTACGTGGTGCTCAGGCGTTGTTTTGTAGTGGTCGTAATTTGAGCCAACTTCAATATACTGGTCACCAAAGCTAAAGCTTTGAACGCAAATGTCTTTCCAGTTGCGCTGTAGAAAACGTCTGGTTGACAAGTAGTCATTTATAACTTGTTTGCCATCTTTGGATCTAAACTTTTTCCCATACGTAATGGCCGGAATATAGAGCTTGTTTGTATAATCCTTTACAACTCTGAGCATACTATACTCGGCAATATTACTGCGGAAAGATTCCTTGGCCATTTCTATCCACTCTTGAGATAGCCCATTGTCAGTGAGGTCTGAATTTTCTTTTTGATAATACAATGGAAGAATAGTTTCCTCTAGCGTGTTGTAGAAGTCATTAGCATCTTCAAAGTCTTGAACCTCTTGCGAGGGATAGTCTTTGTCTTTTCCAATGACCCATCCATTCTTACCGTTATAACCCTCTCTCCACCATCCATCGAGTACTGAAAAGTTAAGTCCAAAGTTTATTGGGACTTTTTGACCAGATGTTCCAGAGGCTTCCATTGGTCTTCGAGGGTTATTAAGCCAAACATCGACACCTGCAACCATATGTGAAGATATGTTCATGTCGTAGTTTTCTAGAATAATGACTTTACCTCTAAACTCTGGACGTCTTGAAATTTCATAAATTTCTTTAATATATTCCTGGCCTGGAACGTCGGCCGGGTGAGCCTTTCCTGCAAAAATAAATTGAACAGGCCTTTCGGGATTATGGACAATTTTCTCTAACCTTTTTAAGTCTTTGAATATCAGGTTTGCTCGCTTGTAGGTAGCAAATCTTCTTGCAAAGCCAATTGTGAGAGCATTGGGATCTAGAGCATTTGAGACTTCGTCGACTTCGGCCTGTGAGCAGCCCTGCTCCTGTAACTGTTGTTTTAGGAGTCGTCTGGTGAGTTCAATCATTTTAACTTTGAGATTTTTCTGGACACTTTGAATTTCTGAATATGGAATTTCTTTGACTTTATTC
>SKIL01000348.1 GCA_007116425.1 Bacteriovoracaceae bacterium
CGTTTCAGAGAGATCTACCTTCGGGTGAAAACGAATCCCACCTTTTCCTGGTCCGAGAGTCATATTGTGTTGAACTCGATAACCAACAAAAGTTTTTACAGAACCATCATCTAGGCGAATTGGCACCGCAACCTGAATCGCGCGCTTTGGATATTTTAGTCTTTCTGCAATATTGGGATCTAGTCCCATCACTTCCACTGCATCTTCAAGTTGTTCAAAAGCATCTTGGAAGAATGGACTGTCAAACAAGCCGCTGCTCATAATATCTCCTTAGAAATTAAAAAAATTCTCTTACACACTACTGTGATTCTGAAATTTTGTAAGTACATTTCTAAGGTTAGTGCATTAAAATCTTTTTGAATAGTACAGGCCAATTCGTCCTTCATGACCATCATTGTCAGAATTAGTACGTCCGGGGGTATAGTGGGAGATTCTCCCCGTCACATTTTCGGCCAATCCCTTACTAAAATGCGAAACAGCATAGCCTCGATCAATATGATAATTAAATGAAGCATTCGCATTGATAGCATCAATATCCTTACTTAGTCGCATATCAGCGCGCCCACTAGCGGAAAGAACAAGCTCGTGATCGAGATATGGGTTTTCCAGCTCAACAATCGCCTGACCACGCAAAGGACGGACTCTAAAGCGAAGCCGATAGTCTTCTGAAAAGTTAACTTCAGAACTTTCAGGTCTAACAGCGTCTTCGACTCGTCCAATAGTATGAAGAGCAGAACCTTCTTCGGCCGAATTTATTTCTTCAGAGACCCTTCTATCCAAATACCGCCAAAACTGTCTTTCTACGTGATTTTTTCGTCGCTCATCATCTGGGGTTTGATAAAGTCCAGTGGATTCTAGGTTCCAATAGTGAGCATATTCATCAACTTCTTGCCAGTGACGAATTTCCGAACGCAATGATTCTAGTACGCCTGAATTGTCTTCAACTAAAAATGTTTGAACGAGACCACGCTCTTGCATAGGAATCGGTTCAATATAATCTGTTGGTATTAAATTGGCCGGGCCTCGGGTTGAAACGCGAGCATACGGATTAAGCTGGGCCAAAAGCTTTCTATTTTGCTGCTGATGAACTTTTTCAATCCACTCAAGTGAACTCTGAGATTCGTGACAAAAAGCCTGAGGACAAATAAGAGCTGCCATCAAGCCAAATAGGATCGACAGTTGTTTAAATATTAGACAGCTCTCATATTTTTGTGTCTCTGTTTTAATCATGTAACACCTCAAAATTAATAATATCTCTCTTCTCTCACTAATTATTAGTGCAATCGAGAGACCAACTTTGGGTGATTACTTAATAAGGTCTTTTGTCTCCTTAACTAGCTCTTTTAAAAGCTCTTGCGCTTCAGGGTCTAAATCTTTTGCTTTAGCATCCATGGCCTTGAGAAAAGCGTTGGCCGTAAGACCACGAGGAAGCGAAGGTTTTTTGCGCGTTCTCTTGGCCGCTTTCTTCTTCGTTCCCTTGGTAGACTTTAAAGTTGATCCCGATCTTAAAAGTGTTCGCAACTGACTGCGCTTAGAAAGCGTTCCTGCCAAGATCTCTGTTTCAATCTTCTTTTTCAGGTCGCCTTTTTCAAGAGCATCCCATTCAAGCAGGACGTATTTTTCAATATCGTGAATTTTTGCCGCTTCTTTCATTTTTTTTGGCATTTTAGCAATCATTAGACTGCGATGAACTTCTGATTTAGAAATCCCTAGGGCCGCCTGAATTTTTCTTTCACTCGCCTTAGTGGCCTTTTGATAGTTCAAAATACCATCAGCTTTATCAATATAATGAAGCGCTTCTCTGGCCGAGTTTTCAGAAAACTGAATGGCCATTAATTCTTCTTCGGTTTTATCTTCCAAAACAAAGCAAGGTGCATGCTTCATTTCTATCGATGTCATCGCTCGGTAACGTCTCTCTCCACAAATCAAAGTGTAATCATGATCTCCATTGCGATGAACGACAAGTGGCTGAATAAGACCGTTGGCCTGAATGTTAGAAGCAAGCTCTTTAATTGAAGAGTCATTAAACTTAGTTCTCACTTGATCTTTGACGTTAATGTCAGAGAGTTTAATCTCTAAAAGTCTCGCTCCCTGCAAAAGCCTTTCGTCAGAGAGTTTGAAAATGTCTTTATCGATTTTGTCACTGAGGTCTACTTTCTTTCGTTGTCTTTTCGACAACCTCGGAGCAAATGTCTTTGCCATACGATTCTCCACATCCTTGTTTTGTTTTTCTTAAAAAGCCCCGCTAGAGATGAATCCTTTCTTCTAACGGGGCCGATAGCAGCTAAAGCAAGGGATCGTCCATAATACCTACACTTCACCCGACACTAATTATAAATTTAGTGATCTCCAAAGCTCTTCATAGTCCTGATGGCCTTTGGATTTCTTACCCATCTTGCAAATCGGTCTTCCGACAGAAATTGACTCCTGCATCTGAACCAAGTTGCGAATAGGTGGGGTGATATTAAATGATTGGGACAACTCCTCAAGTCGCTGTCTTTCAATTTTGCGACGAAGGTTGACCATTGAAGGAATAATAGAAAACTCAAGCTTAGGATTTTCTGTCTCTTTGATAATTTCAAAAGTATCCATAAGCTCCTCAAGCCCATCAATTGAATAGTCTTGGGCCTGTGTCGGAATAAGAACTCGATCAGAAGCGACGAGAGACATAATCAGCTCATCACCTAACATCGGAGGTGTGTCGATAACAACATAATCGAAGTCTAAATCTTGGGCCTGTTGCAATCGCAGTCGCATCAGCCTCTCTTTTCGACCGGCATTTTTACGAATTTCACCTTCAGACATAATGAGAAGCTTAGAAAAATTTGCCAAGTGGCGACTAGACGGAATCAAGGAAATATTTTTTACATATTTTCCTTTGCCTTCTGCAGGTACCACAACATCTTCAATCGATACGTCACCAATAAGCCATTCAGGTATTAACGTTCGAGCAATCTGAACACCAAGTGTAGTACTCAAATTTGCTTGAGAGTCCAAATCAATGGCCAAAACTTTATGACCTTTATTGGCAAGATGGCAGATTAACTGATAGCATTGCATCGTTTTACCAACGCCACCCTTATTATTGGCCACAGTAATAACTTGCATGAACACTCCCTTGCTAAATTTCGGCCATTCCCAGCTCGGCCTCAAGAGGGTAAAATATATAACCTCTTTAAAAGATTAGATGACGCATCACGGGTCGTCAAAAAAAAATCATTTCTTTTTTTGAGCTGTAAAAGCTGTAGAATCCCTATTAAAATGGGTTATTAAATATTTTTCAGGTTTTACAAAACTTACAAAAACTAACAGGAGATAAATATCAATGATCAAAACTATGAATGTTGAAGAGCTTAAACAAAAAATGGATGACAAGGCCAATATTGTTTTAGTCGATTGTCGCGAGCAAGACGAATGGGATAATGGTCATATCCCAGGGGCCCTTTTTATTCCTTTAAGTGAACTTGAAGATCGCTTCACCCAACTTAAGCCTAACGACGAAATCATTATGCAATGTCGAAGTGGAGTGAGAAGCCTTAAAGCTTGTCAGTTTTTACTTGAGCAAGACTTCGAAAACCTCACGAACCTTGAAGGTGGAATATTAGACTGGGAAAGCAAAGGCTTTCCAATTGAACGTTAATTAAGTGATGAAATAAATAGGTTTGTTATGATATATGCTGACTATAATGGAAGTGCGCCTCTTTGCGAGGCGGTTAAAAACCACCTCATCCAACGCCTACAAAACGATGGGCCATACGCTAACCCAAATGCGGCCCACAAGATTGGTCAGCGAGTTCTCACCAATATGGAGAACTCTCGTGCCATTTGTGCCAAGTCCCTGGGCGCCAAATATGGTCAGGTGATTTTTAATTCAGGTTCCACAGAGGGAATTGCGACGGTTTTTCATTCTATTTTAGAAAAGGCGCAACAAAGAGGTAAAGATATCTTAATTACTTCAACAATCGAACACTCTGCGATCATCAATACGGCCGAGCATTATCGTGATCACCATGATTTTGAGCTTTATTTTATTCAAGCAAATAAAGCAGGGATTGTTGATTTAGAGCAATTAGAAGAACTGCTTGAAAAGTTTGGACAAAGGGTTGCTCTCGTTTCAATTATGGCCGCCAATAATGAAACAGGGGTTATTCAACCCTATAAGAAAATTAGCCAAATTTGCCACAATCATCTTGTCCCATTTTTCTGCGATACAACTCAAATAATCGGAAAAGCGCCTTTCAATTTTAAAGACTCTGAAATTGATTATGCCGTTATGTCTGGGCATAAAATTGGCGCCATGACCGGAACGGGTCTTATTATTGCAAAAGATCCCACTAGTATTCGACCAATTATTATTGGAGGCGGTCAAGAAAAAGCGCTTCGTGGTGGAACTCAACACTACCTCGGACTTGAAACACTCGCTATTGCTCTAGGGCATGTTGAAAAAAACTTTGAGCGAATTGAGCAGCTTAAAGAAAAGCGTATTGCTTTTGAGGCAAATATGAAAAAGAAGTTTCCAAAACTTTGCATCATTGGTGAAGACTCTCCTCGTTTGGCCACAACCACTTATGTTTCACACCCAGGGCTTAACGGACAATCGGTTCAAATTGAATTAGAAAATCATAATATTTTTGTGACGACTTCTTCTGCATGTTCTGATGGGGATACATCAACTTCAAAAGTTTTAAAGGCCATGGGAATAAAAGATGAAATTGGTATGGGTGTTGTGAGAATTAGCCTTGGCCTATGTGCCAGACTTGAAGCTTACGACGAAATCGAAGAGGCCCTGACCAAAACTTATGAAAAACTAATGGGAAGCTAAAAAATTATGCGGTCTTCTTTTTCAACTTTCGGGTTGGTTATTACACTTTCATTTATTATCGCCGGCTGTAATGCGTGCTCAAGAACTTCAATTGAGCCTAACACCTTCACGCTTGAAAAAGCCCCCACAAATGTCATTCAAAATAAAGACTCTGGTGTCATGATTGTCAGTCTTCACAATCTGTTTGGTCAATTAGAAGAGCATCAGCTGAGCTTAGCTAAAACCAGTTCTGGACACGATCTCTCGCTTAAAGCGGGAGGGACAGATGCTATTCAGGCTTACTTGAGAGTCTTAAGTGAACACTTTTCTCAAAATCTTATTTTTATCACGGCCGGTGATCTTTTTGGCCAATCTCGATCTCAAACACCAGAAGCTACACTTCATTCACTAAATGATATTGGAGTTGACTTCGTCTCTATTACCCCAAAAAGTTTTAGAGAAATGGTAAAAATGCAAATTAATGACTCACTAAACCTATCACTTATTAGTACCAACCTAGTAAGTGTTACTGGGAATCAAGATATTCTAGAAGGGCACTCTCTATCAAAATCTAAAGTTGTAGATGCAAATGAGACAAAAGTCGCATTTTTGAGTGTCAGCTTCCCAGATCGAGCTCTTCTAAACTCCTCTGCCATGACTGGACTTATCTGGGAAGATCCGGTTCTTTCTATTATTAAGGAGCGCTCTAATTTACAACTAGAAAGTATTGATTTTGTTGTTCTATCGGTTCAGGCGAATGACTTTGAAGAAGTTGAAACATTAATTAAAAGATTACCTCCTCACTCTGTTGACTTAATTTTATTAGGAGGAGTATTTGAAGGGCCGAAAATGATTCAAGACATCCCAGTTGTTTTCAATCAAGGCCGAGGAAAATTCATAGAGCTCAATTTTCTCTCAGATAAA
>SKIL01000090.1 GCA_007116425.1 Bacteriovoracaceae bacterium
TATTCATGTCTTATTAATGAATGTTTTTGATGAGGTCACAAACTTTGCAAATAATACCTTACCCCTAAGCCAGCAGTTACAGCTTTTCTTACAGGGACAGGCCACGATTGTACAAAATGTCTTTTGGGTAATCGTGGGATGGCATATTATACTTAATATCGTACTTTCATTTCACCTTTACTCAAAAGTATCAGGACCGGCCTTTGGTATTTTTGCAACAATGAGAAGTTTTCTAAAGGGGAATACTCGGTCTCGAGTTCACCTCATTGGGCACTATTATGTCCGAAAGCATTGTCGAACTCTAAATAAATACTTAGATTATGTAGAAAGAAATTGTAAGTAATCCCCATAAGGTTTAAAATGGTGTGAATTACCAAAGCTAACAAAGGACTGTATGCATGACTTTTCGTTCAATAAGATTTCGATTTATTAAACCTCTAACATTTTTGGCCCTCTTATCTGGACTGCTCTTTGGATGTACTAATGAAAAAGAAATAGAGAAAACTGTGGCCAGAGTGCTATCTGAGAACCCTGAGATCTTAACAGATGCAATTCGTAATAATTCTTTGGCCTTTGTTGAGGCCATACAAGATGCTGCTCAGAATGCTAGGGAAGAAATGATCCAACAAAGAGAGCTTGATGAGCGCCAAAAGTTCGAAGATGCTTTTGAGAATCCTTTAGCTCCTGTTATTCGTGAAGACGAGGCGATTAGAGGAAATCCAGATGCGCCACTTGTCTTAGTTGAATACTCAGACTTTGAGTGTTCGTTTTGTCGTAGAGGTTATATGACTGTTATGGAGCTACTTGATCGATACGAGGGACAGATACAATTTATCTATAAACATCTTCCTCTTAACTTTCATGAAAATGCTATGCTTGCAGCTCAATACTATGAGTCTTTGAGACTTCAGAGTGATGAATTGGCCCACCAGTTCCATGATCAAGTATTTGAGCAGCATGAGAGAATTAGAAATGGAAAGTCTTTCTTCGATTCGATTGCTCAATCTATCGGAGCAGATATGGGTAAGTTAGAGGAAAAGCTTAACTCGCAAGAGGTTCTCTCTCGCATTGAAGAAGATAAGCGTGAAGCAGCTCAGTTCGGAATGCAGGGAACTCCAGGCTTTATCTTAAATGGTGTTCCTGTTAGAGGGGCAATGCCGGCCGACCACTTTGTTGAGATCGTTAATGAGCTCGAAAGTAGAGGAAAAGTTAACCTCTAATTAATTGTCGGTTATACTATTAAAGTAGTTTATAAGGCCCCTTTTGTAAGGGGCTTTTTTGTTGGATGAAATCCAGAGGTCGCCATGTATAACAATCTAAGCGGTAAAATGCCAATTAAAAAAAATCGAATTGCAGAGTCTGGTGTGACTCATAATCTTGCTCTATCTGAGATTGACGCAAGAGTTATTGCCTATATGGAACCATTTCATATTTTTAAAGCATATATTTACGAATTGGAAGGGATTCTTAGTTTAGAAAGTTTAAATGATGTTCTAGGTGCTATTGAGAAATTGGATAATTATTTAAAGCGATTAAGAGAGCTACCAGAAATACAAGTAATCGATGATGAAGATTGTTTACCTGATATTTCTCAATTTTATTTTGATTTAGGCCCACTTGTTTTTAGAAAGATGCGAGAAATGGTCAAAGAGGGGATTGATAGTGATTCTTCACATGCCTTTTGTGATGGACTTCTCGAGGCAGTAAGAATTTCCATCGAGCAAGAAATCGCTGTTTGGCAAGAGAAATCGTGAAAAATGAATTTGTTTTTAATAACTTTAAAAAAAAATGTTAAAAGATATTGTCAATCGAATTAAAATACGTAACCATTTCTCTACAAGCTTATTAACACTAGCCTATCGGGAGTTTCAGAATGAACAGAAAAGAACTTATTGAAGCAGTACTAAAAGACAAGCAACTTCAGCACATCACAAAGAAAGATGCTGATCACCTAGTATCGACAATGATCGACGTGATCAAGAAGCAAGTTAAGAAAGGTGATGATGTTTCTTTGATTGGTTTCGGTACTTTTACAAAAGCTAGAAGAGCAGCTCGTACAGGTGTTAACCCTGCTACAGGTGAAAAGATCAAGATTAAGGCCAAGACTCTTCCTAAGTTTCGTCCAGGGAAGGCTTGGAAAGAAATGATGTAAGATTAGACTTAAATGTCTTAAATTATATCTAGGGGGCTTTAATAAGCCCCTTTTTTTTTGTGCATTTGGTGTCACTTTTTTGACGTTGTCTATCCCTCGCTCAGGAAATAATTTCCTAGTGTCAGTATGTAACTGGAAGAACTTGCCGAGCATACCATCCCAGGCTTGATTCGAATGCTTTGAGGATGTATACTTTTTGACAGGTATAAGCAAAAACTTCCCAGGATGGGAGGTTGCTCGTCCAAGAAGGATTTAACCATGGCCGAAGAAATTCAAAATGATGATCTCGCTCAAAAGCCAAAGTCAAAAGGCGGAGGAGCAAACCCTTTACTTACAGTTTTAGTGCTTCTCAATACAATTCTGATTGGAGCGATTGGCTACTTTCAATATACTTCTCACCAAGAGCTCGCTAATCAGCCAAGTGTTGCTGATATTGTAAAGGCCGAAATGATGGGGGCCGGAGATGAGGGACGCTTAACAGGAGAAGCGGTTCAAGAAGATGGTATCCCAATTCCATTAGATTCTTTTACGGCCAACCTTGCCCAAGGTGATGGACCGAGAAGATTTGTTCGCTTAGATGCCGTTTTAAAGTTTAGCCTAGACTCGAGTGAGGGAGAGATCAGGTCTCGTATGCCTCAAATCAGAGACTCAATTATAAGTATACTTAACTCTAAAAGACCGGAAGATCTTTTAAGAGCTGAAGGAAAGAATTATCTCAAGGAAGAGATAAAGTCTGCGATCAATTCTTTTTTCATAGATGGAGAAGTAATTGATGTGTTTTATATTGGCTTTCAAATAAGCTAGTTTTAACCTTATCCAATTTTCCCAGGAGGGGAGAAATGGCACAAGTCCTAAGTCAAGATGAAGTCGATGCGCTCTTAAATGCAGTCAATGATGGTGATGAGGATGTTTCCTCAGATGCTGGCGGTGGCGGTGATATTAGTATTGCTGATGAAATAGATGAGAATATTCAGCCATATGATTTGACCAACCAAGACCGTGTAATTCGTGGGCGAATGCCGATCTTGGAAATTATCTATGAGAGATTTATTCGAACTTTTCGAGTGTCACTTTCAAACTCATTGAGAAAAATTTCAACGATATCAATGATCTCAACAGACCTTTTAAAGTTTGGAGAGTTTGTAAACACACTACCCATTCCCTCTTGTATGTGTATTATGCGCTATAATGAGCTTAGAGGGCCCGCACTGTTGGTGTTCGAGTCTAAGTTAGCTTATGCCATTATTGATTCATACTTTGGTGGAACAGATCGTCCTTTTACTAAAATTGAAGGTAAAGAATTTACGCAAATCGAACTTTCATTTATGAGGAAAGTAATGGATATGGCGATTTCTGATCTTGAGGAGTCATGGGCGCCAGTACATCGAATTGATGCACAATACTTGAGAACGGAAATTAACCCTCAATTTGTTGGGGTTGTACCACCTTCAGATGTTGTTATCGCGACAACTCTTGAAGTTGAATTCGAGTCTGCCTCAGGGACAATTATGATTGTTGTTCCTTATTCAACGATTGAGCCAATTAAGCAAAAACTGAGCTCAAGCTTTCAGACTGATAATGATATGGCCGATAGCATTTGGACAAATGCTATGAACGAGCATATCAAGCAAGCATTTGCGACAGTTAGTGTAAAGCTCGGCGAAGCTCAAATGACGGTTGGAGATCTCATTACTTTAAAAGAAGGTGACATCATTCCTCTTAATCAAGAAGCTTCGGGGGAAGTTGACCTACAGATTGAAGGCGTCGAAAAAATGAAATGCTTAATCGGGGTTCATAAGGGTAATCGTGCCGTACAAGTCACAAGACATATAAAGCAACATAATCAGGAAGAAGAGTAATCTGGAGGGCATCATGGAGGATGTAGGAAAAATGGAAAGTAATAACCAAGACAAACAACAAGACTTAAGTGCTCTCGAAGGTTTAGAAGAGGTTCAAGTTAAGGAACTCGCCGATCAGGTTCGTGCTGGAGACGATGCCTTAAATAAACTGAAAGTTCAAAATTTAGATTTTATTCTAGATATTCCGCTTAAAGTGACTGTTGAGCTTGGTCGAACTGAGGTCGTTATTAAGGACCTACTTCAATTAGGACAAGGTTCTGTTTTAGAGCTTGATAAGTTAGCAGGTGAGCCGCTTGAGATCCTTGTAAATGGAAAGCTCGTTGCTAAGGGTGAAGTTGTTGTTGTTAACGAAAAGTTTGGTATTCGTTTAACAGATATCATTAGTCCAATTGAGAGAATTGAAACATTAAAATAAAACGCTCTAGGTGATAAAGATGAAAATAAATAAACTTAAAAACATACTTCTTTTAATCTCGGTTTTTTTCACTCAAGTGGCTATTGCATCCAACGTCAAGATTGAAAATATTGAGCTGAAGAAATCAGATTCGAGGAATCAAGTTATTATTCATCTTGATCGAGAGCTTAATCAAGGTCCTGCTCTTGATGTTAGATCAAATATTATCCAATTGGAAATCCCTGGCTCTTATGTCTGGCCAAGAATCGAAAAAGAAGTCAGTCTTAATGGTAGTGCGAATGATGCTAAGCTTATGGCCTATCAATTTGAGAAGGATATTGTTCGTTTTCGTGTTGTAACTTCACATGATGTATCCAACCTGAGAAATCAAGTTTCGATTGTCGATCGAGGAAATAGAATTGAGTTAAGCTTTCCACGAAGTAGAAATGATATCGCAGCAGATCGATCAAACCGAAACCGAGAAAGAGCGAGAAAAGACGTCGCCGCCACTCGTCCTGAAGGATCACCGGATCAATATGATGAGTCTTATCTTCAGCAGCTTTTAAAAGAGCGTGGGAGCCGTGCGCAGGATGATAATGTTGTAAGAGATGATTTCTTTTCTGGAGCGGCCCAAGGCCCGATTGTTGATGAAAAAGAAGAAGATGAGGTCAGTGTGATCCTATCTGCTGGTGACAGTTTTTCTAATCCAGCTCAACAAGGTGGTGAAAGTACATTCTCTATTGCTAGCTATATTGGCAAGTTTGTTGCATTCCTAGGTCTAGTTTTAGTCCTCTTCTATGGTGTAGTAACCATTATGAAGAAAGGGGTTTTAAGACGAGGGCGCCTCTCTCTCTTTAACGATACAAATATTGTCGAGGTCCTCAATACGACATATGTCGGGCCAAAAAGGAGCTTAATGCTAGTCAAGGCACATAAGCAGGTTTTCCTTGTCGCTTCTTCTGAGAAAGGTTTTGAGTTTCTTTCGGAAGTTAAGGATGTAAGTGGTCTATTTAAGAGTGGTGAAAAAGAAATAGCTGGAGCGAACTTTGATAACTCCTTAGTAAGTGCTGAGGAGGGTGGAAAGAGTTTTAAATTTAAAGATGTCGCAACACAGGATGAAGGCCTTTCGAAGTTTTTGCAGCAGTCAGAGAACAAAAATTCTTTTAGAAATAATGACTCAAATGATGGTCTGATCGCGAAAATTGAAAATGGATCAATTGAATCAAGCCGAGACCAAGTAAAGCTATCTGATCAAATTAAGAATAGGGTAAAAGGATTAAAGTCCTTACAATAAAATAAAAATAGGACCAGGCATGGAA
>SKIL01000053.1 GCA_007116425.1 Bacteriovoracaceae bacterium
AGTAATATACAAAAAGTAAATTCTCTTCAAGAGTTTAATATAAAAAAACTTGATAAGAAAAAAATTAAAGAATTAACTGGCAGTAAAAAAATTAACGCTGTCGTTGGTGGGCCACCTTGCCAAGGTTTTTCCACAGTTGGAACAGGAAACCCTAAAGATTCTAGAAACTCTCTGTTTTTACAATTTGTAAGAATTGTAAAAATAACTGAGCCAGAATTTGTCGTCATTGAGAACGTAACCGGCTTACTTGCTAAGAAAAATGAAAAAACACTCAAGGCCATTTTTAATCAGTTTGAAAAACTAGGTTATAACCTAAATGTTCAGGTTATGTCTTCGCAGCACTATGGTGTCCCCGAAATTAGAAGGCGAACTATTATAATTGGGAGTCGCATTAACTCAATGCCTATTTTCCCAAGACCTACCCATGACAAAGTTACGACTCGAGGCTACAAGCCTCCAGTTACAGTAAATGAAGCTTTCAACGACCTCCAAACAAAAAGTGGCAAGATCTATAATCACGATCTAGATAAAGCTGAAGTCTCTAACCAATTAGATCTCAAGCGATTAAAAAGTATTCCTGAAGGCAGAGGGATTCGCTATGAGAAAGATGAAAAAGAGCTTTTAAAAGCTAGGAGCTTAAAGCTCGGGATAAATTGGAAAGAAATCCCTGAAGGTCGATTTAGACAAACGAAGTATTTTCGCCTCGACGGAAAAAAACCAAGCCCTACGATCATGACCCATAGACATAGCTATTATCACCCAAGAGAGCACCGATATCTCACACAGCGAGAAGCTGCCAAGTTACAAAGTTTTCCCAACAATTTTATCTTTGAAGGTCCGATATCTGCTCAGTGGAGACAAATCGGTAACGCCGTTCCGCCTCTACTTGGAAAGGCCATAGGAAAAGCACTCAATAAAATGATTTCTCAGGCCCTCACCGAAGCAAAAGATCACGTTGATCTAACAATCACAAAAAAGGCCCGACTTTCTGACCGGGCCCGAATTGAAGACATAAGGGGCAAGGCCTTTCATTATAAACTCGGCCTTGGCCCAACTGCTTAATCAGTTCTAGGGAGACATAAATTCTATATCTTCCTCTTCAGATGAAGAGCTGCTCGATGGCCCAGACGAGATCGAGCGATCTCGAGTCCTTCGATTAAGCAAACGATCGTAATTTCTAAAATAGCTTTTTGTAATCATTTCAAATAAAGTATCTCGATCAGCATCGGAGTTATATCGGTCAGGGTTAGCTGAAAGAGAACTGACAGACCTTGCAATCTCACTTTGTGCTCTTCGCATTTCCTCACTTTGATGAGCATCGCCTGTTGCGCCGTAACCATCACGATGTGCACCACCAGCACCTGTATACTGAAAGCGAGTGGATCCAACCTGGCCGCTTCCGTACTGAAGACTATGGCCATTACCACTTCCATACATCTCATCGGAGTTGTAAGCATCCGATGAGTCTGAAGCTGAAGACCCAGAATCTCTATCGCTATCAGGTCTTTGCGGAGCAGCTGTTGACATTGTGGAGTGTGCGCCCCTACTCGTTAAACCTCTTGAGCTTAACTTCCTATTCTGAGATGCCCCGGTTGCATAAAGGTTAGCGTAATAATTATCATAAAAGTCAGAGTCAATTCCCTGCTTTTTCATCTGCTCTCGCAGCGCTCGACTTCGTTCTGCCATTCTTTCATTGATCTCATTATTTCTTTGTCGATTTCTTTCAAATTGTTCTCTAATGGCGTTTAAACCTGACGCTCCAGAAAAGTCACCTTGCCCAGATGATAGACCCTTATCGCCAAGTAGAGATCCAGGACCGCGAGAACCTGTTCCCGCACCTGAATATTGATTCCCCTGAAGGTTTGCACTTAAGGCCGTAACATCAACACGATCAGATCCTTCAACATGCTCAACAGAGCCAATATCAAAGATCTGAGTGTTTATATCACCTTGAGCTCGATATCCTACTTCTGTCATATACGAAAGAAGTCGACCATGGATTTGCATTCGATGCCCATAATAATCATATAGACCTGCATTATGGTTAACATTATTTCGTAAAAGATTTTGAATCATGGCCAAGTAAGGGTCGAGTCCACGTTTTGGATAACCAATATCAGCACCATGATGCGAAAGTTTAGGAAAAATATAATGAGTTAGATACGTATGTCTCGCCCACTTTGTAATAAACTCTTCAGTGACCTGAAGATCAGGAAACTCTTGCTCTAAATAGGCCACGGCCTTTTGGCCGATAATGTCTTCTCGAGCATCAAGAATATGTTTATTTCCTCTAGAGATATCTGGAAAGGCCAATTGAATCGCTTTAGAATTGAGTCCATTCTTCTTTCTTCTCAAGAGGTAGCGAATGGACTCATTCGCCGCTGCATTAACAAGAGGAACAAAATCACGCTGGTCTTGATTTCGACAACGGAAAAGATCTCTCTGGTCCATGCCAATTGGGACAAAAGGATCGACAAGTGAGGTTGGCTCGTCATCAAACATAGTATAGGCAAACCTCTTTAAACAACTTCCACTAACACCCATAACATGTGTCTGTCTTGAATCTGGGAAAGGACAGTATGATTTAGGCCAGCGAACCTCTAATCTAAAATAGTATTTTTTCCCGTACCATTTACTTTTTGTTTTATAGTTGATCACATCTGCCCTAGGAGGAGTCATTCCCCACATGGCCTCGTAAACTCCGTCAATTTCCATAGCTCGGCCACCACTACCTGGACTGCTATTAAGAAACATATTCCCCAGAACGGCCCCTCCAATGGCACCCATAATACCGGCCATCACAGTAAATCCACCAGGAATCATGGCCGCAATAGCAAGCCCAATGGCCAAACCAAGTAAGCCACCAAAGCCTCTTTTTGTCCACTTGGTCTCAAAATATTTGTAACCATCATCAGGTCCATCAATACGCTTCCAACCACCAGCGGCCATCGCCGCCACCTCCAGTCTGACATCATCGATTTCTGCAAAACTAGGTGAGGTATTTGTCGTATCATGAACAGCGATCAGAGCTTGTTCAATTGACGTCGCAATTTTAGCGATTTCATTAGCTCTCTGCCCATCCGCATCAGCGCCGTCAATTTCCAAGTCACCACCACTAGCAATAGTTCGATTAATTTCTTCACAACGAGCATCATACTCCTCTTTCAAAGCAGCAATAGATCGATACTGATCCATCATCTCGATTCTTGTTTGAGAATTAAGATTATTATCTGAACGCATTTTCTCTTCAATTCCCTGTAAAACAGTCTCGTGTTCAGAGATATCGGCCCTTAAAATCTTAATAAGATGATGTCTTAAAGCTCTTCGGCGATCAACCACACTTTTTAAGCGAGAGTTAATATCCCAATAGTCATCGACAAAGTCATCTCCGCCGGCAACGAACTCAAAAGACAAGAGAGACATTTCACGCTCAAAGTTGCGAGTGTCTTCCTTTAGTTGGGCAAGATAAGACTGATACCAATCGAACTCACATTTTTTAAGATCAAAAGGATCCTCTTGATCCTTAAAATGCGTCTCCTTTCCAACCGCATGCTCATACTCAAGATCTTCAGGAATAATTTGAATACATAAATTAGAGACTTCAGATGGATCTTGTATCACTCCTGGACAACACGGCCTTCCAGGACCGGCCTCTTCACCGTGAACGGCACAGCTTAAGCACTGACGAATTTCTTCACAACGATTATTTTTACAACTTCCAGAGCAGCATTGATCATTGCTTGCACATTCACTCCCCCCCTGAGAACACATAGGTACGCCCGTGTTAATGTCGGTACAAGTAAGTCCTTGAGCACACACAGGGTTTTCAACACAAGAAGCACCTGGTGTAGTTATTGGCTGGTAACAAGTCAAGACAGGACGACAATAGCGACGTCCGTCAGAAGAAACATTTCTCTCACAAACATTACTTTGGCAATCGGAATGCTGACTACAGGCCCGAACTTCCCCAGCATATCTTGGGTCAGGAGCACAGCTCAATCCGTTACGACAAGTAATTTGAGTACACATTTCACCTGTGGCCGCAGGCTCTCGAACTTGTATCATATCGACAATCGTATCTCTTAAAAATCGAACGTACTCCGTTCTTCTTTGTCTGGGAACTTCACTTGAGACCTCAGAGGAGAAAAAGCCTTGGAGTTTATCAAACTGGGCGCCACAAAAATTTTCCGGATTATCGCAAAAAGCACCAAAAGGACAACGCGTAGAAAGACAATTCGATGTTCCGTTACAAAAATTAGGACAATAGGATGGACAGCATGGAAGCTCTTCAAATTGACCACAGTTTAAATCAGAAGAACAGGTGTTATTACGACAACTGCCACAGGCCTGCTTCCATTTTTGAAGTTTTTCATCGGCATCTGGCGTAAATTGTGTCAGATAAACATATTCCGATCGCGAAAGAATCCCTTCACCATAAAGATCATAAACTAAACTAGTCAGTTCATCTAAAACCTCTGTCCAGTATTCTGAATAGCGATCATAAAAATCTCTTGGGCCGTGATTAACGACAGTAGGAGAAAGAGCATCTTCATTAATATTCGCGACAATTTTATCTACATCCGACTGGGTTAAAAAGCGATAACCTTTCGTAAGCTGTAAATCGTCCGTATTTGGATTATTACATGAACCATTGAATAAAAGCTCAGCACCAGCATCTTCCATTTCACAATAATTTCTATAAGTAACGGGGTCAGGCATAATCACTGGACATTCATCGCCTTGATATGGACAATCTGGCATCGGCAATTGGCCACAAACAGGAGAGGTTTGTTCACAGCTAGGATTGTAATTCGCAGGAGGACACATGCTACTCAAAGCATAAACTTGAAAACTCGTGCCTAAAAAAACAAGTGCGGCCAAATACTTAAGTGTCGTTTTCATATCACAATACCTTCATTCAAATTAAACATTTCCTAATTGAACTATTTTAAGTCAAGCTATCTAATCCTCTAAATAGGGCAAGGCCAAGGAGAGGAAAAAGCAGCTAACGTATTAACTTTTCGTCAAATTGATCAAAAAGGTTGAGTTTTTAAGACGCAAAAAAATATTGGCGGTCTAAGACCTTAGAATGACATCTCTTTAAAAAGTCAAAAATCGGCACACAAAATATTTGAAAACTAAAGAGTGCTAAACTACTGAAATTTCATTCTTATTAAAGCTTAAAACTAAAACCAAGACTTGTGCGGTACTCTCTGTCGCTTCCCTGAGGATGCCCAGTAAAAACAACTGTCACACCAGCATCTAGTTTAAAATGCTCGTGAATATTTAAGTTAAGCCCTGTTCCCGCATAAGGAGAAACCCTGACAGCAGGATCAATTTCACGTTCAATTCCGGCCTCAATTCGAGTAATCTCAACCTTGCGAGCGTGTCCGCCTGCTCGCAAATACCAATTAAACAGCCTTCCCCTAGCAAATGATGAGCGTAATCCAAGCATTCCAGTTGTGGATGTCTCCTTAATTCTTAAATCATCATCAGGAAAAGAATCATCGTCACGCGACTGAGTGATCTCAGCTTCTAAAGATAAGAGATCAGGCCCATAATGACCACGAACACCATAATAAAAACGATTTTCAGTTCGAGCAACAGGCTCAAGTCTTTGTACACGCTCATAACCGATAACAGGCTCAATCGTGAGATTTCCTCTTTGATAAGTCTGACTCACCTGTGCACTGAGTAACGTAGAAATAAAAATAAA
>SKIL01000091.1 GCA_007116425.1 Bacteriovoracaceae bacterium
ATACTATTTGAAGATCGACCGTATGGGCTTCAGAAACTTAATCTTTGCTCCTTTATCCAAAGTATTAAAGGTCATGAGCAGGGGAATTCTTCGGCCAGTATTGAAAAGCTTCTACAGCGTTCTTTGAAAGAGCTAAAGCGGGTTAAAGATCTTCATCAAAAAATTGTTCCCTTGCGGCAGGACTCAATTAAAGGGCTTAGCCTTGCCAGTAAGTTTGGTGCAGGACAGGAGCGTGGGGGGGAGTTTTTTGATCTTGTAAAAGGTGATAAAGAGTGCATTCTTATGATGACGTCTAGTTCTTCCTATGTGGCGTCTAGTATTATCCTTTCTCATTTTGAAATCCTTCGCAATAGTGAGAACTTAAGCAGTGAATTGGTAGATCAGTTTCTTGAAGATTTGTACTCTGAATTGCGATCAAAGAGTCTTGAGATAGATAGTGAAAATTTCGGTATCCTGATTTTGAGAGTTGATTTGGGACGAATGAAAATGCAGGGACATATTTTTGGGAAGTTTCAAATTGTTAGCAGTACGAGGGAGAATATTGACGGAAATGAACTAGACTTTAATCCTTACTTTTTTGAAAAGTCATTTGTTGACCGTACTTTGAATCGAGGAGAAAAGCTCTTAGTCTTTTCTCCTGGGATGGTGGCCAATTTAAAAGAAAAGAAGTCTGATGCTGAGATAAGTGGAATTTTTGACTCGCTTATTGAAAAGGATTCAAAAGAGGCCTTACATGAGGCCTTTTTTCAGGTTGATCGCTTGAAAAGTGGTAGCTTTTTTAAGTATGATTGTACGGCATTATCATTAGAGGTGGATCAAAATGTCATTGTCCAGATTTAAGTTCACAATATTTATCACTTTTACGCTCGTGTTTCTTATTTCTTTCATGACGCGCTCTGAAGCTGCCGGAATATTTGCACCCGAGCAATGTCTTGAGTCCCAGTTTTCTATTGATGTCTCTCATAAGGGAGCACCATTTGGGCTGAGTGAAAATATTCTGTCTCTTTCTAAAGATAAGTGCATTATCAAAATTGAACATGAAAGATTTCGCTTTATGCAAAGAAGTTGGGAGATCGATATCTGTCGAGAACCCATTCATATTAAAAAGGGTGTACGTTCTGTAAGTGTACTTCAAAGAAAAGTGAGCTGTTTAGATTCTGCTGGTACTGGGAATGAGTTTTGTGACGAATCAAACTTACTCTTAACTCTTTTACAAGACGACGGACTTATTTTTGCTGAAGGTGAAAGAGAAACCCTCGATACAGATCACGGGAAAGTTTATTGCTCTTATTTATTACTTCAGCGCTATCTTTTAGATGGCCATGTATTTAGCCGATCACGGATGGATGATTTATGTTTAGATCGCCCTTGCCAAAGGCCATCACGTAGAAATTTAGAGCGAGAAGTTGACCGAGGGTTCGAGAGAGCTCCAAGGCGTGAGCAAAGAAACGGGCTTCGAGAGCGACGTCAGCTTAGAGAAAGGACACCTTTACTCGACACCAATGATGAAGGTGCCGAGAGTTCTAAAGGTGAAGAAAAAGAAGATCGCTTAGAACCTTCTTCTACCGGATCTTTTTAAACGCTTTCTCAAGATCGGCCACAAGGTCATCATAGTTTTCAATTCCAACCGAGAGACGAATTAAATTGTCGTGGATTCCAAGCTCTTCTCGAGTTTGCTTTGGAACAGATGCGTGAGTCATAATAGCAGGGTGTTCGATTAAACTCTCTACTCCGCCAAGACTTTCGGCCAGGCTAAAAAGTGTCACATTTGAAAGAAACTTCTTTGACTCTTTAAGCCCACCTTTGAGGAAAAAAGTAATCATTCCTCCAAAACCACTCATTTGTTTTTTCGCAATTTTATGTTGCGGGTGACTTTTTAGGCCTGGATAAATAACTTTATCTACTTTGGGATGGGCCTCGAGCCATTTTGCGAGTTTGATCGCATTTTTTTCATGGGCCTGCATTCTGATAGCAAGTGTTTTAAGTCCTCGAAGTACAAGCCACGAATCAAATGGTGATTGCGAAGGGCCAATTGAGTTTTGAAGAGTCCAAAGCTTATCGTAGAATTTTTTATTATTTAACATCAAGGCGCCACCGACAACATCACTGTGACCGTTGAGATATTTAGTCATGGAGTGTAAAACCATGTCAGCACCCAAATCGATAGGCCTTTGAAAGTAAGGGCTCATAAAAGTATTATCAACTAAAGTCATCGATTTTGCCTTTTTTGCCATTTTGGCAACTGCTGCAATATCTGTAACCTTAAGCATCGGGTTTGTTGGTGTTTCAAGCCAGATGAGTGCTGGTTTTAATTCTGAGACTTTTCTTTCTAATGACTTTAAGTCAGTTGTGTCGACAAAGTGGATCTGATGTCTTTCATGAAAAACCGTTGTAAAGAGTCGGTAAGTCCCGCCATAAACATCATCACCACAAAGGATGACGCTATTTTCTGGAAGGGCATGCATCACAAGCATGGCCGCGGAAAGGCCACTGGCAGTGACTAGCGCGTGTTGCGCATTCTCCAGTGAGGCCAAGCACTCTTCGAGTCGAGTCCTGGTTGGGTTGTGAGAGCGCGTATACTCATAACCAGAGTGTTCCCCTGGAGATTTTTGAACAAACGTTGAGGTTTGATAAATCGGTGGCATGATCGCGCCAGTTTCACTGTCGGGATGACCTCCAATATGAATAACCTTGGTGTTAAAATCGAGTGCTTGAGCTTCTTTCTTTGTCAGTTTTCCCATGAGTCTTTTGTCCTAATTTTAAACGTTTTTATTCTTTCCAAGGTATTGAATAATATCAATATCCGTTAACATATCGATTAACTTACCATTTCGCGAAACGATGGCGATCTCTTTTTGTAAAAGAGCATCGGCGACTGTTGAAAGGAGTTCGTTTTCATCAATAATCTTATACTTCATGCTCATGGCAAGAGAAATATTATCATCAAGAGAAAACTCGCCCATCATCACAGGTTTAAGTAATGTCTTTTCAGTCACGAGTCCTTTTACTTGGCCATTATCAATAACTGGAAGTTGAGAAATGCCCTTACTTTCCATTATTTCGATCGCTTCGCCGATAGTTGTTTTATCACCGATACTTACGAGTCCTTCTTTTTTACCTAATAAGTTTAAGACATCTTTAATTTGAATATCAAAAGAGCTATCGAGATATCCATTATCACTCATCCAGTCATCATTGTAGATTTTTGAGGCATAGCGATTACCTGAATCATGCATAATAACCAGAATCTTTTTTGGTTCTTTTAACTTTTCAGCGTAGCGAAGAGCTCCAGCAATGGCACCACCAGAACTACCCCCAGCATAAATACCTTCTTCTTTGAGGAGACGTCGGGTCATCAAAAAACTTTCCTTGTCGTTGATCACTTCCCAGTCGTCAATACAGTCGAAGAGATAGTTTTCAGGAATAAAGTCTTCTCCTACACCTTCAAGTACATAACTTTCCGCCGGAATCATTTCTCCGGTTTTAGCATAGTGAGCGACAATTGAACCGACACAGTCAATTCCAACATTTTTAATATGGGGTAAATGCTCTTTAAAATATTTCGCACAACCAGAAATCGTTCCACCGGTTCCAACGGTGGCCATAAAGATGTCAAAGTCTCCGTCGGTTTGTTTGTGGATCTCTGGAGCTGTCCAGTAGTAATGGGTGTCGCGGTTGTGAAGATTATCGTATTGGTTAACATAGAAAGAGTTAGGAATGGTTTCACTTAGTCTTTTTGAGACACTGTAATATGACCTAGGATCATCAGGCTCAACGTTTGTTGGACAGACGACAACTTTTGCTCCGAAAGCTCTGAGGTTATCAATTTTTTCTTTTGATTGCTTATCAGCGAGGACAAAAATACATTTATGCCCGTGAATGGCCGCCCACATAGCAAGGCCCACACCCGTGTTCCCTGAAGTTCCCTCAATGATCGTTCCGCCCGGCCTAAGTGTCCCATCTTTTTTTGCTTGATCAAGCATATAAACACCAATTCGATCTTTTATCGATCCACCTGGGTTCATATACTCTAGCTTGACATATATTTCTGATTTAATGTCTTTCGTGATGCTATTGAGCTTGACGATGGGGGTGTCACCAATCGCTTCGAGGACATTTGGCCGAGCACCAGTCATAAGTTTTGTTTTTTTGTCTTGCATATCAATTTCCTTCTTGAGGGTATTTTTATTCTTTAATAACTTCTTCAATCTCATAGGCACTGGCCAGAGTTGAAAGTCTTGCAATAATACTGTAAGTCGCCTCTTTGGCCTTGTGGTCCTGGTTTTGGCGAATTTCACTAATGCAGAATTTTTTAAAGACCATTCCACGACTATTGAGATTTGAGTGGCTGTCTTTTTCACTATTTGCGCGCATAAAACCGCCTACAGACTTACCATTGATTTGATAAATCGTCACTTCTGCAGGCATTTCATCGTATTTTAAAATCGTCTCGACAGACTCTTGAGTTAAAGCGGTTGTAAATTTGATTTTATTTTTGCCAATATCCATCTTATTTCGCATTTTGCGATTCATTTCAATAATTTCTTTTCCCGACTGGACAACGCTAATTCCCATCCCGTAAGTTCCCTGACCGGCCTTGACAAAAACATGAGACTCCGCAGGAAGCTCGCCGAGTAACTCATCGACGGCCGCAGAAAGCTTTTCAAGGCCATCTTTATTCATAAAGTCTACATCTGGAACACTTTTAAATTTGGCCTGGATCAAATTTGAGTCGATATTGAAGTGTTGGCAAAACTCCTGCACAACCTGATTGTAAAACTGAAAGTGGGTTGGTTTTTGTCGCCGAAACCAACCGATTTTAGGTGTGGGAATAACTGGAGTTTTTAACTCACTCCAATTCACATCCAAAGGTGTTGACTGGTCGTTATTTAAAATCGCCACATCTACACTTTCAAGCTCATTGCCGAGCACTTGAAAACGTCCGTCCAGTACATTTGTACGATAAAGGCTTACATCAAAGCCCGAGTGACTAACGAGATTTAACTCAGTCTGCTCTGATGAGTTAAAGAGGTTTTGATCAAGTCCTAAAAATACCACATCAAAGCCAGCATCGCGTACGGCCTTACCAAGCATGGCCAAGTGATCGAGGTAGAAGGTGTTTTTTGTGTGGGATTCGGGAATAATACCGACTTTTTGAACGTTGTCTCCAAAAGATTTGAGTGCTTCTTTGATGGCCTTGGCAGAAGCGTCGAGGTCAAGGAGACAGAGATTATTAAATCCAGCAGGGTAGATATTATTATCGACCGGAGCATACTTAGTCCGGGATTCACGAATATCAATGCTTGAATAGAAGGGAACGGTTAGCTTGGACATTTTCTCATCAATATACTGGTTAATAACGTTCCAGTTTTGTGAGATAAAACTATCGAGCTCTTCCTTGGTTTGGATCAGGTTGTTATTAGTTGTCATAGAGGTCTCCTAAGACTCCCAAGCACGACAAAGTTTTTCGACGTGGTCTGCGGGAGATGTACTAAGAACTTCAGGAAAATTTAAAACCTTTTCAAAGTTCTTGCGAGCAAAAGTTTGAACTCTTTGCTCTTTCGTTAACATCGACTTTTTCAGATTGATCAGATCACTTTCCGTGTCGGGAAGCTCCCAGTTTTCAAGTTGTCGAATTAAAGTCTTATTAACAGCGAGGTAGCTGTCCCCGTGCATAAACTTGATGGCCTGACCACGAAAGCTACCGGCCTCAA
>SKIL01000107.1 GCA_007116425.1 Bacteriovoracaceae bacterium
CCCCTCACACAAGAGTTGAAATTGGTAACCCTCAAGTTTTGGATTATCGGATTGCTCCTCAAAGGCGCGAGGTTATCTTGCAAGGACTAAATACTGGGAATACTTCAGTCACAATTCGCCAAGATGGAACAGGTGACATTCGGGCGCGCTATCTAGTAAGCGTAGTGGCGACAGATCAGTCTCGAGTTGTTCAGGAGCTTCGAGATTTATTAGGAGATATTGAAGGACTCGAAATTGGAATCAAGGGTGATTTTGTCTTTGTTGGTGGGAATATAGTTGTTCCAAATGATATTGGTCGTGTGGTTGTTATCTTAGATAATTTTCCAGAAGTTTTAAGGTTGGTGGAACTCTCACCTCAATCACAAAGAATTATTGCAGAGAGAATGCAAGATGAGATTCAAGATAGCGGTTTGAGAGATGTGACTGTTCGAATCGTCAATGGCCTTTTTTGGCTTGAGGGAGTAGTGAGGTCTAACGAGCACAGAGCATTGGCCGAAAGAATTGCAAATGCCTATATACCAGATCAAATTGAAAGTCTCGCGCGAAGAGCTGATGCTGTTCAAGCCGCCAGAGGAAGAGATATTATTCAAAACTTTATCGCTGTAAACCCAGAAGCAGTTCCGTCTCCTATCCCACAATTAGTTAAAATATCGGCTCAGTTTGTCGAGCTGACACGAAACTATAATCGAATTTTTGGTTTTTCTTGGACTCCTCTTATGACAGGAACTGGAGGGGAGATTAATATTGGACGAACAGGACAGGGTGACGTGCAAACTCGATCAAGTGGTACGTTAGCGGCAACCATCTCAAATTTGTTTCCAAAGCTCGCATCAGCTAAAGACGCAGGTTATGCAAGGGTCTTACAGTCTGGTGTCGTCGTGATTAAAGAAGGGGTTGAGGGAAGAATATCAAAAACTACAGAGACACCATTTTCACTCGGAACTGGTGAGTTTACTCGAGCCGAAGCAGCTTCGGCCGGCTTTAATCTAGTTGTGACGCCTCAGATTCTACAAGATGAACAGGTTGATCTTAATATGGGTGTTACCGTTTCAGCAACAACGGCCGGTGATCCACCTGAAACGACATCGAATGAAATTGCAACAAACTTAATTGTGAGATCAAATGAATCTGCTGTTGTGGGAGGGGTCGCGATAAATAGCACCTCTACTGATTATGCTAAAGATCCCCCCTTTGGTGTTGCTCAGTTTGATCCAAATGCCGGAGGAGTACCGCTTTTCTCATTTTTAAGATCTAAGGCCTATCGAACAAACCGTAGCCAATTTGTAGTTTTCGTGACTCCTGAAATTATTCAATCTGCATCTGAGGGGACGGAAGAAATTAAACAGAAGTTTAGACGGAGAGGTCGATAATGTCTGGCTTTATTATAACTGTCCTAGGGGGAAAGGGGGGACAAGGAAAAAGTCAGATAGCCGCCAACTTAGCTTTTGCTTATGCTCAAGAGGCGAGAACAAAAACCCTTTTATTAGACTTTGATCAAAGGGCCTGTGGTGATCAAAATTTAATTACCGGAATCAAATCTCGAAAAACAGTTAAGGATTTATCTGATTTCTCCGGGGCCATTGACCCACGATCAATTCAGCAATTCATTGGTACTCATCCTCAAGGCGTATCTTATATTGGAATGCCGACTGATGTTAATGTGGCAAATACTATTAATCCAGAGGGATTGGGGAAGTCACTCAAAGCGATTAGTAATATATTTCAAGTGACGGTCATTGATGGTGGAAGTGAGCTTAATGATCTCTGCTTGAAGGCACTAGAGTTTAGTACTGCAATTTTTTTGGTTTTGACACCTGATCTTTTAGCACTAAATCAAACAAAAAGATTGCAAGCTGAACTGGTCACCATGATGTTCCCAAGAGATATGATACAGGTAGTTTTGAATCAGAATATAAAAGGTCACCCTGTATCTCCAGAAGTTGTTGGGAAAACACTCGGTAAGCCTGTGTTTGGAATTGTT
This sequence comes from Bacteriovoracaceae bacterium, assembly GCA_007116425.1. Classification (GTDB taxonomy): domain Bacteria; phylum Bdellovibrionota; class Bacteriovoracia; order Bacteriovoracales; family Bacteriovoracaceae; genus SKIL01. Next base: position 1,982 of record SKIL01000107.1, read on the forward strand.
CCTAAAGATGAGCAGACATGTGTGAGTGCTCTAAACCGAAAGCAGCCAGTCATGGTGGCCAGTAAGGGAAGTGTTTTTGCTAAGGGTGTCCAGGATGTAGTCAGAAAAATAATTCAAAAAAATGTTCTTAAGACGTTGGCCAGACTTAATAGGCCATCTGATATGGGAAAGAAGTCAGATATCTCTGCTGGTCCTGAGGATAAGAAAGCAAAGAATAATTGGACTGATTTGAAAAGTCGTATTCATCGAGCACTTGTTGAAGAGATGGATATGAAAAAAAGTGATGATAGTGACCCAAAGGCAAAAGTGATTTTACGTGAGCAGACCAAGAAACTCGTAGTAGAGCTTCTGAATAAAGAAGACACGAAGGGTATTTTGAATACTCGTGATGATATGAACAAAATAGTCAAAGAAATTCTTGATGAGGCCTTAGGCCTAGGTCCTCTCGAGGACTTATTGGCAGATCCAGCATGTACTGAAATTATGGTTTGTGGACCGAATAGAATTTACTACGAGTATTCCGGTAAGGTTAAAAAATCTGATATCACTTTTACAAATGATCGACAGGTTTTGAATGTTATTGAAAGAATTGTGGCGCCAATTGGAAGAAGAATTGATGAGAAAACTCCTTATGTTGATGCTCGTCTTTCAGATGGTTCACGTGTTCACGCTGTAATTCCACCATGCTCTATTGATGGATGTACGATTACGATCAGAAAGTTTCCGGAAGAGAGATTAACCTATAAGGATCTCGTTAAGTTTGGCTCTTTAACACAAAATATGGCCGATTTCTTACGGATTGCAGTCGAGGCTCATCGTAATCTTGTCGTTAGTGGAGGTACAGGCTCTGGTAAGACGACATTGGTCAATATCCTTGGAAGTTTTATTCAAGCAAATGAGAGAATTATCACCTGCGAGGATTCGGCCGAACTGAATTTTCCTCAAGATCATGTTGTGAGGTTGGAAACTCGGCCACCTTCGTTGGAAGGGGAAGGTGAAATCGATATTCGATGTTTAGTGAAACAAACGCTTAGAATGCGTCCAGATCGAATTGTTGTCGGCGAGTGTCGCGGTGGTGAAACTTTGGATATGTTACAGGCCATGGGAACAGGTCACGATGGCTCTATGACAACGGTTCACTCTAATAATCCGCGTGAATGTATTGGGCGACTTGAAACATTAGTTCAATATGCCGGTGCAGGACTTAGCCCTAAGGCAATCAGGGAAATGATTTCTAATTCTGTGCACCTTATTGTGCAAGCTTCGCGACTTGATGATGGATCTCGTAAAATTACGCATGTGACTGAAATTGGTGGAATGCAGGGCGATGTTGTGACTTTGCAAGATGTTTTTCTTTTTGTTCAAAAGGGAATTGGTAAGGATGGTAAAATTCAAGGAGAGCATCAGGCTTCGGGGTTTATTCCTAAGTTTATCGAGACATTAGAAAGAAAAGGCTACAATATCCCGAGAGGGTTATTTCGAAACGAAGCAGCTGCTCCAACCCAGTCCGCGGGAAGGCCACAACAGCAAGACACTAAGAAGAAAAAGGTGAGCTAGGTAATAGACTATGGATTTATTTGTAGCACTTTTGGGTTCAACTGGGATCATCCTTCTTACGGGATTTCTCGTTTTCCTATATGTTTTTAAATATAGTCAGCAAACCTTTGATTGGATTGAAGCAAAAACTTTTGGTACCAGGTCTGAGATTGAAGAGAAGCTCGAATTCTTAATGCTTGAAATTAAGCCAGTTCATGTTACCTATATTTTACTAGGCTCTTCTTTTGGTTTAGGTGGACTCGTTTTTATTGGGATCACTCTGCTTGGAAGCTGGTTATTAGGATTGATTGTTGGAATTTTTGTGACCTTTATGGGGTTTAAAATTCCTTTGAAAGTGGTAGATTTTTTGTGTCAAAGAAGAGTTAATCAGTACCAGGGGCAGATGGTAGACGGCTTGCAGCTTTTGGCGAATGGAATACGTGCCGGCCTTTCCGTGCCACAGGCAATCGGTCTGGTGGTTGATGAGCTTCCAAGTCCACTGTCTGATGAATTTAATATTATACTTCAACAAAATAAAATTGGTGTCCCCTTAGAGGAGTGCTTTGATAATTTAGCAAAGCGAATTCCATCTGAAGATAATGATATGTTTGTCGCTAGTATTAATATTCTACGTGAAACTGGTGGTAATTTGGCGGAAGTTTTTGACACAATTGTGGCCGTAATTAGGGAAAGAATACGTCTTCAGCAGAAAATTGCAGCTTTTGTGGCCCAAGGTCTTTTTCAGGGAGCAACAATTTTTGCCATGCCATTTGTAATAACGATTCTTTATGCGGCATCGGACCCAGAGGGGATGAAGGTCGTTTTTACACATCCGCTTGGTATATTGGCCTGTATCATCGCCTTAGCGCTTAATTTTACTGGGGGTTTTATTATTATGAAAATTGTTAAAATCAAGGTCTAAATATCGACAATTAAAGGACCTGAAACTGTAAAAAGTTCTAAAGTTTGTTAAAATGTTTACCGAAAAGACGAGGAAGAGAGGAAATTGGACTTTCGTCTAAAAAAGGATTGTGCTCATGAAGTTCATTAAAAGTCTGTTACTTGTTCTTTTACTCCCATTTGCCGCCCATGCTGGCGTCAATCTTAAGAACGGAAACTACTACGTATCATACACTGATATTAGAGTTCCCGGTGGAGGACAAGACCTTGAGATAGTACGAACATATAACTCTACTGCGACAGAAGTCGGGTGGTTTGGCTTTGGTTGGGGAAGTGATTTTGAAACTCGCCTTAATATTGCGGCAGACGGTTCTGTTGTGATTCATGAGAATGGAACTGGAGCGAGAACTAGGTTTACGCCAAGAGAGACAATTGATCCTGCTCCTGCTGTTGATAGAATTATCGAGGCAATGAGACAAAGAGCAAGTATAAGTGATTCGGTTGCCGCAACTCAAAGAGAAAGACTACTTGGAAATGCTGACTTGAGACAAGAGTATGCAAGAAGATTTAATATCTCTGCAAATCTTGCTGAAGGGACGGTCCTTTATTCTAATACACGAGGGCTTCAAGAGGTTCATAAAACAAGAACTGGCTTTGAAAGACGTTTTAGTGATGGGCGTGTAGAGACTTTTAATGATGACGGAAAATTGACGAAGATTCAAAAGAGAAATGGCTACTTTGTTGATATTGAGTACAATCAGTCAGGTCGAGTGACCTCTATTCGTGATTCGGAGGCGAAGCAAATTTTCTTCTCATGGTACTCAAATGGAAAAGTTAAAGAAATCTGGTCTGCCGGAGATCGAAAGGCCGAGTACGAGTATGAAGGAGATAACTTAGTACAATCAACTGATATTGCAGGAAATGTCTATAAGTATGGGTATGACTCAAATCATAATATGACCTCTGTTGAATTTGCTGATGGTACAAAAAGAGAGATTCATTACGCTCCTAGAACTCACTTCGTGACAAAAATTGTTGAAAGAAATGGTGAAGTGACTGAATATGCTTATGATTCAAATCCAGATAATCCTGAAATGCATTATTGGACAGTTGTTACAAGACACCTTCCGAACGATGAAAAGGTATCTAATCGCTATGAGTACGAAATTAAAGCTCGACCAGATGGATCGCAGTACACATATAGAATTTTGACTGAGGTTAATGGAGTTTCAACTGAAACAATATATTCTGAGTGTTGCTCTCTTCCGTTGAGAATTACTCGAGGAGATCATGTA
>SKIL01000373.1 GCA_007116425.1 Bacteriovoracaceae bacterium
TCTATTATTGAGCAACGATTTTCTGAAGAGCGGGAACTTTCATCTAAAAACGATACTCAAACTTCAGAGGTAAGGCTGCAAAAAATTCTTTTAACTAGTTGTGAAGATCGAATGCTACAGGCGCAATTGAAAAGTATTGATATGTTTATTGCTGGTATAAAGCAGCAAAGAAAGAGAAAACCACTTCATGGGCCTTTAAAGTCTCAAAAAGTGGTTTTTTGGGGTCATACAGACTATCAAAATATGGTTAGAGGAAGCCTCAAAGTATAAAATTACGGTAGTAGAGGGGCCAACCATTTTTTGGCCTCCTCTAGACTCATATTTTTTCTTTGAGCATAGTTTTCAAGCTGATCTTGACCTATCTTTCCAACCGTAAAATAACGAGACTCCGGATGTGCAAAATAATAACCTGAGACACTGCTAGCTGGAAACATGGCCATATTTTCAGTTAAAGAAACTCCGATTTTATTTTCAACATCCATGAGCTTCCAAATCTTTGCTTTCTCAGTGTGATCAGGGCATGCAGGATAACCTGGAGCAGGCCTGACTCCTCGATATTTTTCCTTAATAAGATCGTCATTTGTAAGAGATTCTTCTTTCCCGTAGTGCCAAAAATCTCGTGCCTTCTTGTGAAGCATTTCGGCCATGGCCTCAGCAATTCGATCTCCGATTGCTTTTACAAGGATAGAGTTATAATCATCATTCTTTGCTTGAAACTGATCGGCATACTCTTCAACTTCTTTTCCTGCAGTGACGACAAAAGTTCCAATATAATCATCAATGGCACTAGATTTCGGAGCGATGAAATCAGAAAGACAGAAATAAGGAAGGGGTGAGTCCTCCTTTATACTTTGTTGACGTAAAAAACAAAACTTATCAATCACTTGATTGTTCTTGTCGTAAATCAGGACATCTTCACCTTGAGAGTTTGCCCTCCAAAAACTTATCATGGCCTTTGGTTTAAAAATGTTTTCGCTTTGGATTATTTCAAGCATTGCTTGGGCATCGTTAAAAAGTTTTGTCGCTTCTTCTCCATATTTGGGATTACTAAGGATTTTGGGGTAAACACCTTTGAGTTCCCAGGACCAAAAAAATGGAGACCAGTCGATATAGGGAATAATTTCATCTAAATCAATTTGTTCAAAAACTTTTGTATCGAGAAATTCAGGTTCTTGAATCGGGTAGTCAAAATTTGATTTAAACTTTTGATCCTGACTTTTCTCAAAAGGCAGATATAGTTTTTTCTTTTGATTTTGCTCAAAGCGCTCTCTGTGACTTATATGTTGTGCTTCAATTTGCTTGAGATAATCTGGTTTTTGCGTGGGGCTTAGGAGTTTTGAGCAAACCTCAACAACAAGTGAAGCATCTGCTACATGAATTGTTGGAGAATTATAATGGGGTGCAATTTTAATCGCTGTATGCGCCTTTGAAGTTGTTGCTCCTCCAATCAGAAGTGGGATCTTAAAACCTTGTCTCTCGAGCTCTTTTGCATTAATAATCATTTCATCTAGAGAGGGAGTGATGAGTCCACTTAGGCCAAGAATGTCGGCGTCATGCTCTTTAACGGCATCAATAATTTTATCAATTTCAACCATAACGCCGAGATCTACAACTTTATATCCATTACAGGCCAAGACAACTGAGACGATGTTTTTTCCAATATCATGGACATCGCCTTTAACTGTCGCCATGACAACAACACCTTGAGCTTTTTGAGTTTTGGCCTTTTTGCGCTCTTCTTCCATAAAGGGCTCAAGGTATGCGACAGCTTGTTTCATCACTCGAGCTGATTTGACGACCTGAGGAAGAAACATTTTTCCTTCACCAAAAAGTTCTCCTACAACCTTCATGCCATCCATTAAGGGGCCTTCGATAACATCGAGCGGTCGATCGAGGTTCTGGCGAGCTAGTTCTGTATCTTCTGCAATATGTGTATTAATCCCTTTTACTAGAGAGTGAATAATTCTTTTCTCAAGAGGCCATTGGCGCCATTCTTGGGCCACTTTTTCTTTCTTTTCATCATTTGAGCCCTTAATCTTTTCTGCGTAGTCAATCAATCTCTCTGTTGCATCAGAGCGACGGTTAAGGAGAACATCTTCAACATACTCTAAAAGTTTTGGCCCAATATCCTCATAAATTTCAAGCATTCCCGCATTGACAATTCCCATGTCGAGGCCTGCTTTTGTGGCATGGTATAAAAATGCAGAGTGCATGGCCTCTCTGACAATATTATTTCCCCTAAAAGAGAAGCTAATATTTGAAACACCACCACTTGTAAGCGCTCCAGGGCATTTCACTTTAATTTCACGAACGGCCTCAATGAAGTCCACAGCATAATTATTATGTTCATCCATTCCGGTTGCAACAGTCAGGATATTAGGATCAAAAATAATATCGCAAGGATCAAAGAAAAGTTCATCTACGAGGATTTTATATGCTCTAGTACATATACGAACTTTATCCTCTTTGTTGGCAGCTTGACCTTTTTCATCAAAGGCCATAACAACAACTGCAGCTCCGTACTCTTTGATTAATTTTGCTTGCCGCTTGAACTCTTCCTCTCCTTCTTTTAGGGATATCGAGTTGACGATGGGTTTACCTTGGATACATTTTAGTCCCTCTTCGATGACTTCCCACTTAGAAGAGTCGATCATGATTGGGATTTTAGAAATATCGGGCTCACTTGCAATCAAGCGTAAAAATCGACTCATGCATGCTTTCGAATCGAGCATTCCTTCATCAAAGTTTATATCTAAAATATTTGCACCGTTGTCGACTTGGTTTCTCGCGACTTGAAGGGCGCCTTCAAAGTCGTCGGCCTTAATCAATTTAGCAAAGCGAGGAGATCCTGTGACATTAGTTCTTTCTCCAATCATTAAAAAAGGTTTTGCAGCATCATCACTTTTTTCTTGAAGAATATTGAGCGGCTCAAGTCCGGACCAATAGCTTCCTTCTTTTTTCTCTGGAATTTTTCTTGGAGAATTGCTTTTAAGTGTTTCGACGATCGCCCGAATGTGGTCGGGGGTTGTTCCACAGCAACCACCAACAATATTGAGAAAGCCCGATTCGGCAAAGTCTTTTAAGAATTGGGCCGTATCATTGGGGGTTTCATCATAGCCAGTTTCACTAAGCGGGTTGGGAAGTCCTGCATTTGGGTAGCAACTGACATTTGTTTCAGCAATTCGACTAAGCTGATCCATATAAGGACGCATTTGCTGCGCTCCAAGCGCACAATTAATTCCCACACTCAGTGGAGAAGCGTGACGAACTGAGTTCCAAAACGCTTCCACTGTCTGGCCAGACAAAGTTCGCCCCGAGTTGTCAGTAATCGTAACAGAAATCATAAAAGGAATTCTTTCTTGTCTTTCTTTTTCAAGCGTTTTTACCGCAAATATTGCAGCTTTAAGATTTAGTGTATCGAATGTTGTTTCTGCTAAGAGAAGATCGGCCCCACCAATTAAGAGGTGCTTGGCCTGCTCGTAATAATTTTCAACAAGATCGTCGAAAGTGACAGCTCGAAAAGCAGGATTGTTTACGTCTGGAGAAATAGATGCGGTTCGGTTTGTCGGCCCCATCGCCCCTGCAACGTATAGTCTTCGAGAGGGATCTCTTTTCATGACCTCATTGCATGCTTCTTTGGCCAACCTTGCTGCGGCCTCATTAAGCTCTGGGGTCAAATGTTCAAGGTTATAGTCAGCTTGTCCAATTCTTGTGTTTGAAAATGTATTGGTCTCTGCAATGTCGGCACCTGCTTCGAGATACTCAATATGAATTTTACGAATAAGATCAGGTCTTGTTAGGCATAATAGGTCATTATTACCTTTTAGTGGTTTTAAATGTTCTTTGAGTATGTCACCCCGGAAATCTTCCTCTGTAAGTTTATAGTTTTGAATCATCGTCCCCATTGCCCCATCCATGAAAAGAATTTCATTTTTAAGGCGTTGGACTATTTCTTGACCTGTTTTACCGTATGAATACATGAATTTTCCTAATTAAGGCTTTGAACGACATCGATAACGGACTCTGTATCATTCATAATATAAAAGTGTAGACTTGGAACTCCAAACTCTAGGAGACCTCTGGCCTGTTTTTTTGCCCACTCTAAACCAATCTCTTTGGCATGGTCGGGGGAAGACATGACTTCTTCAACCAATTCATCTGGAAAGTCGATATAAAAGTTTTTTGGAATGCTTGTTAATTGTTTGGCAGATTTTAAAATTTTTAGGCCAGGGATAATTGGAACTGTAATTCCTTCCTCTCGACAAGCTTTTACAAATTCAAAAAATTTTTGATTGTCATAAAACATTTGAGTCACAACATAGTCGGCACCGGCCTCGACTTTCGATTTTAGACGAGCGATATCGGCCTTCATATTGGGTGCTTCAAAGTGTTTTTCCGGATAACCTGCAACACCAACGCAGAAGTCAAGTGGACTTCCTGAGGTGATATCATTGAGAAATCTTCCTTCCTTCATATCTTGAACTTGGGATACGAGATCACTCGCATACTCATTCGCAGAGCGATCAGCTCGAATCGCTTTATCATAGTTTGGTCGGTCCCCCCTAAGGGCCAAGATATTTTCAACACCAAGGTAGTTCAGTTCGATCAGTGCATCTTCTGTTTCTTCTTTGGTAAACCCCATGCAAAGAAGATGAGCTACGGTGTCTATTTTGAAGCGATTTTGGATGACGCCGCATATTCCCATTGTACCTGGTCGCTTTTTGTAGATCTTTCTTTCAACCATCCCACTTGGAGTATCATTGTAGAATGCTCCTGCAGCATGCGAGGTCACATCGATCCATGCCGGGTTATACGGGACAAGGGCCTCTACGATATTTGTAATATCTCGAATTGATCGGCCACGAGGAGGCGGCACAATTTCATAGCTAATGAGGGGATTTTTTGCCTTTTCGAGGTGTTCGATGACTTTCACTCTTAAATCCTTAAGTAGTTGTTATTGTATAGGATCCTAATGCCCACTATTGTAATATGTTCGATATTGTTTTGAAACTCTTTATAGAGCTGGGCGAAGAAGCCGGTGCTTTTATTTAGCTGTCAGGAAAAGTATGAAAAAATTACTTGTCTATTTTTAGACCCTTAAGATATCAAGCCACTCTAATGTTCGAGTAGCTCTGGGAGTCATTTATGAACGCTATCGCTTATGTCCTTGCCTTTGTTCTTATTGCTTTGTCACAACCTCTTTTTGCTCAAGGTCTAGATCAATGCGAGGGATTCTTTTTTCGAACTAAGAAATCAGCTTGTTTAAATATTCTAGCTCGTGGAGAACTCAACACAAGAGCTTTGCCTATCTGTGAACAATTAAATGTTGAAGATAGAGTTCGTAGTGATTTTAGTCTCTCTGACTTTCAAGAAATTTCAGCGGAGCTCCTTTTTATTGATGAACAGAGAATTGAATGTTTAGATGCAATTGTAAATAAAAGCTTTGACTCTGCTGCTCTTGAGGAGTGTTCAGCTTTAGTGCCTTTCGATAGAAGTGATTATATATCTATTGCCCGGCCGGTTCGCTGTTTAGAAAATTACGGTCATTCAGTAAAAAGTCCTCTTTCTTATCGCGATCTAGAGCTTCGCTTAAAGGAGATCGAGTCGGTTGTTCTTCAAGCTGAGTCCTATTTGAGACTTCGAAACGCTCAGGTCCTAGACCAACTACTCAAAAAAATTAAAAGTCTATCAGAATTACAATAGGTTTAA
>SKIL01000039.1 GCA_007116425.1 Bacteriovoracaceae bacterium
AGATAATTGAAAAAGCAAAGTGAGTTGTCGAGACCATTGTGGGAAGCTCGTAAAGTACTGTAATTCCCCCAATTGCTCCTTGAACTAGAATAAAAAAAAGCGCCAATACCGACAGACGAAAAGCGCGCAAAAATTGAGGAGATCGAGTTTTTTGCCAATTTTGGTAAGAGAAAAAGAGTAGAAGAATATTCAAAATTCCGGCGAGAGACGCCAAGAAACGATGAGATATTTTATAAAAGCTTGAGCCTTTGGCCTGGGCCTCAGCTGCCAGCGTATCAGCGTCTTGGGCAAATCCGGCGTAACAAAATGGCCAGTCAGGACAGGCCAAACTGGACTCAGTATTATGAACGACTCCGCCTAAGCTGAGCAGGCAAAACGTCACAAGAATTGTCACTAAACTGATATGTTTAAGGGCCATCTAGAAATTCACCGAAATTGTATATAAACGCGTCAAGGCTACATATCAATGCACGTCCCCTTTAGCAATTAAAAAGCATTTTGCTAGAGGCTTTCAAACTCGCTATACTCCTCAAAAAATATCGTTGAATAGCAAGGAAGATCTATGAGTGAATCGCAAAACAATGTAGAGGGAACCTATTACGGTGACTATCTGCAATTAGAAAAATTACTCGATACTCAATCACCAATGAGTGCAAAGCTTGGAAATGAGCAACACGATGAAACACTTTTTATCATCGTTCACCAGGTTTACGAGTTATGGTTTAAGCAGATCATTCACGAAATGCACTCACTGGTTGAGATTTTCTCTGAAAAATCAGTGGATGATCACAAGCTAGGAACAGTTGTCGCCAGGTTAGAGCGAATTAATCGCATTCAACAGCTATTGATGGGCCAGCTTGATGTTATGGAAACCATGACTCCGATGGATTTTTTAGAATTTCGCGACCTTCTAGTTCCGGCCTCAGGTTTTCAAAGTGCTCAGTTTAGAGAAATTGAAATTCTAATGGGTTTGCGAACGAGTGACCGCAAAGCAGTGGATCGCGAGTACTTCTTGGGCCGACTCAATACCAAAGACCGTGAGCGCCTGCAAGAAATTGAAAAAAGGCCATCTATTTTAGAGCTGGTTGAAAAGTGGCTTGAACGAGTTCCTTTTACCGAAGATGCCACTTTTAATTTTTGGGACGAATATAAGAAAACCGTCTATTCAATGCTCGATCAAGATGAGCAGACGATTCGAAAGAATGCAGCTCAAATGGGCGAAAAATATCTTGCGATTCAGCTTGAAAACCTTGAGAGTACAAAAGAAAATTTTGAAACGCTATTGAGTCCTGAGGAACACAAAAAACTAAAAGAACAAGGAAAGAGAAAGCTGAGCCAAAAGGCCATTCTGAATGCTCTCTTTATTTCACTGTATCGAGATGAGCCTATTCTCCAACAACCTTATCGTTTTCTCAAATTAATGATGGATATTGACCAAAGCTTTACAGCTTGGAGGTATCGCCATGCTCTTATGGCCCAAAGGATGCTCGGAACAAAAATTGGAACGGGGGGCTCTTCTGGTCACCAATATCTCAAAAATGCTGCAGACAATAACCGCGTTTATCTAGATCTTTTTAACCTCTCAACATTTCTGATTCCTCGATCAAAACTTCCACAGCTGCCGGGAGTGATGCGAGAAAAGCTTAACTTTCACTTTAATATTCAAAACTGAAAACGCTCCACAGAAACACCATGGTTTTTATAAAAAGGCACAAGTCGCTCTTGAATAAGAGCTTCTGCCTTTTTCAAATCGACATTTTCAGGTCGGTCAAGTTCAGCACAAAGCTCTTCCAATATTTTCTCTTGAATCAGACCGATCGCCTGACAGGCGACATAAGGAACTAAAGTATATGTGACGAGACCATATCGAGAACGATAAAGAGTTGGGAATTCTTTTTCTAAAATGGCCTCCACACCTTTTCTTTTTAAAAAGTTTTCGTCTCCCACCTTTCTTTGCATTTCAATAAAGTTTTCCAAGGCCATCGTGGCGATAGCGTTGGCATTTGGTCTTTGGAAGTTTTCAAATTCGGCCAAGACCTGGTGCCAGTCCATATTATATTTTTCGAGAAAAAGACTTAAATAAGCACAATCTTCAAAGCCACAATTCATCCCCTGGCCAAAGAAAGGTACAATCGCATGAGCAGCATCTCCCAATAAGCAAACAGATGAGCCAAACACCCATGGTGAACATCTCACTGTTCCTAAAGACCCAACAGGGTTTTGCTCATATTCATCCAATAAACCTGGCATTAAGTCGATAACATCTGAAAACTCACGAGAAAAATAATCTTGAACTTTTTGAGTTGAGTTTAAGGCCTCAAAACTTTTCTCCGGACCCTTATGGGGCATATACAAAGTCATCGTAAAGCTGCCATCGAGGTTGGCCAAGGCCATAAGCATATGTGATCCCCGAGGCCAGATGTGTAAAGCATCCTTTCTCAAGGGAGGGCTTTTATCAGCACGTAGAGGCATAGTTAATTCTTTATAGCCGGAGGGAATGAACTCATTTGAGATTTTAAAATCTGAGCAGTTTTTTTGGATAAATTCTCGAACTTTTGAACCAGCGCCATCTGAGCCAAAAAGGATGTCATACTGAAGATTCATCTTCGAAGTACTCCCCTTAAATGTCAGATTCTTTTGTTCGAGATCAATCGATTCAACCTCTGCACTAAAGACGGTTTTAACACCTAGTTTTTCGGCTTCGGTAAGTAAGAATTTATTTAAATCCAAACGCGAAATAGAATAATTACACTCAGAAGGATCTCTCCCATAAGGCTGATAAGTTAACTCTCCGTCTTTTGCATGCATCATCCGCCCAGTAACGGCAACTGAAATGTCGAGAGCTTGACGTGCCAGACCAACCGAATAAAGCGCATTAATTCCTCTTGAAGTCAGGACAAGGTTAATCGATCTCCCTCCATCCAAAACTTCTTTTCGCGGGTCTGATCGCTTTTCGAGCAAAGTCACTTCATGGCCATGCTTTCGCAACATAATTGAAAGAAGTGGGCCAACTAAACCACCTCCGGCGACTACAACCTTAGTCATTTAAACTCTCCCCAATAATTTTGGAAAGCTCAAAGACGTCAGTAAAATTATTATACAAAGCAATCGGCGTCATTCTTAAAATATCGGGTTCTCTAAAATCGAGAGTGACATCTTTGTGCTTTAAATCTTCAAGTAATTGTTTTGGATTCTTTTTAACTCTCACGCATAACATGGACCCCCGTTCTTTTGGAGTGACAATCTCCAAAGAGCTTCCACACATTTCAATCAGGCACTCCTCTAAAAAAGAAGTGATCATTTCGGATTTTTTCCTCAGTCGCGGCATCGTCGCCCGATCAAAAACTTCAAGCGAAGCCTTGAGGGCGGCCAACTGAAAAATCGGTGGATTACTTAATTGCCAAGCTTCAACACTAGGGATTGCTTTAAAATCAGGGCCCATCGCAAAGCGAGTCTGCTTATCGTGTCCCCACCACCCTTCAAATCGATTCAAGTCATTTCTTTGATGATGTTTTTCGTGAACAAAGGCACCCGCAATTCCGCCAGGGCCAGAGTTAAGATACTTATAGGTACACCATACCGCAAAGTCGATATCCCAATCATGAAGAGACAATTCCAAGTTTCCAATTCCATGCGCGAGATTAAAACCAACCATGGCACCAACACTACGTGCGGCTTCGACAATTTTTTCAAAAGGAAATTTTTGTCCACTCAAATAATTGCAATTACCGAGCATCACAAGCGCAAGTTCATCACCCTGCTCCTTAATCTGGTCAATTAAGGCCTGCTCGGAAACGGTCATACCGTTATCTCTATCGGGCCTTAGCTCAACTACGGCCTGACTCGGATCAAATCCATGAAAGCGCGCTTGAGAATCGACAGCGTATTTATCTGACGGAAAAGTATTGTTTTCAATTAATATCTTATAGCGTTTCGGAGTCGGTTGATAGAAGCTCACAAGCATAAGGTGAAGGTTAACCGTCAGTGTATTCATGGCAACCACTTCACTCGCCTTAGAGTTAGTAAGATGAGCAAAAGAGGCCGTAATATTCTCGTGATAAGGTACCCAAGGTCTTCGAGCGTGAACGTGGCCTTCAACTCCAAGTTTTTGCCAATCTTCAAGCTCTTGTTCAATCGACTCCCTTACACCTTTAGGCATCAAACCCAGAGAGTGACCGGCAAAATAAAGATGAGACCTCTCATTAGAAGATGGACCTTTTTTATCTGAAGCTCCAAATACGGCCTCAGGAAAAATAAATTCCTTTCGAAAATCTTTTAATTCATCTTGAGAGTTCAACTCTAATGCTTTTTGCTTAAGCTCTTTCACATCTTTTCCTTGATTGAATAATTTTATCTCACCCTATCTCACACAAACATTTACAGGACACAACCCTTCTACCTCTAAATCTATAGTCATTCCTCTCTCTAAATTAACTGCAGCAGTCGCGGCCCCGGCCAAAACAAATTGACCGGCCAAAATCTTTTGTCCTCTCAGCGCAAGAAGCTCACACTGCTGGATAATTGAAATAACGGGATCACCAGAAATGGCCTCAGAAGTTCCTTCCTGGGCAACCTCTCCGTTAACCTTCATTTTCATCGAGAGGTTTTTCAAATCGAGCTCTTTAAAACTTTTTGTCCATGGCCCTAAAATATAGTGAGAAGAAGATGAATTATCAGAGATAACATCTTCCATTGAAAAGTATTTAAACTGCTTATAGCGCGAGTCTAAAATTTCCAGGGCCGCGCAAACGCCCGAACAGGCTTCGAGAACCTGTTCACGGGTTACGACTCCCTCTAGATCGCGATCAAAAATAAAGGCAACCTCTGGTTCAATTTTTGGGTGGATGCTCCCCTCAAGAATAAACTCTCCACCATTTTGAATTTGCATTTTATCTGTCAACACACCATAAAGCGGTGCATCCAAATCCATCTGCTTACGCTTTGCCTCAGAAGTCAGACCCATTTTAAGGCCAATCACCTTCTCCCCCTGCTGCTCTCTAAATTTAATGCCCTGCTCTTGAATAGAGTAAGCATCCGATCGCTCAAAATTTTCAACTTTATCACTGATTTGCTCGATTGGATTTGCATTCAGGCGCGCTTGTCCTAGAATATCAGACCAATATAAGATTTCTTTTTCCGTCATCATGGTAAACCTACTTTTGTTATTTAGGATCAACAAAGGTCATAAAAGGGTCAAAAAGAATTATGGTAACGAGCCTTGAGTCATGTCAAATTTTCGATATATCTCCCGAAATCTCTCCCGAGATTGCTGTCTATCCTGGCGATACTCCGTTTAGCGCAAACTTTCTGCTCGATATGAAAGAGGGCCACCATCTTACTCTGTCCAGTATTACCAGTACAGTTCATCTCGGGGCCCATGCCGATGCTCCCTCTCACTATCACAAAGAAGGTGAATCGATTGAAAGCAGATCACTTCACCACTATCTCGGAACTGTTCAAGTGATTGAAGTCGACCTTGGTCAAAGAGAGAGAATTCAACCCGAGCATTTTGAAAGCTCTATCCAGGCCCCAAGAGTTTTATTTAAGACCAACTCTTTCCCCAACCCAAAAGAGTGGAATGATGACTTCTGTGCATTATCTGAAGAATTGATTCATTTTTTACATAATAAGAACGTTATAACTGTAGGTTTAGACACTCCCTCAGTTGATATTTCCGATGATAAAGAATTACTCGCTCACAATG
>SKIL01000252.1 GCA_007116425.1 Bacteriovoracaceae bacterium
CATACCTTTAGCGTTTTGAATAAGCCCATTTGCCAAATCTTTAGGAAGGGAAAGGTCATTAATGTACTTCCTTACGACCTCTTCCGTCATAAAGCCAGCACCTACGCCAACAGAGATAACTTTTTTTAAGACATCCCCAAACAGGCCTTCAGACTTATCATCATCTTTGTGTTCAGAAGAATTATCAGAGCTCATAGTGACTGTGCCTTTTGTTCGTAAGACTTTAACATTTTTGGTAACTGAGTCTCAGTTAACGTAGTAACGATCTTGCCGGCCATTGGAATAAAACCTTTAATATCAATCTCAACGGTATAATCAACTTGAGTCTTACCGTCCCCTTTATCTGTTAACTCCCATGCTCCTGAATTAACTTTAAAAAGGTCTCCACTCTCTAAGCTCCACTCAACCTTATGAGGTTTGTTGTGGATCATTTTAAGTATATAGCGAATCTTTTTGATCATATTGATTGAATATTCAACTCTTGCACCAGAATCATTTTTTTCTAAAACGTTTACAGTGCTTACTCCTTCAACAAAGTCTGGATAATCCTGATAAGAAGTGATGGCCTCGTATACTTTATCAATTGGGGCTTCAAATATAACCGTCTTCTTAGTACTTGCACCCATATCTAAGTCTCCTTGAGTTTCAAATTTAATCTGTTTTAACAAACCCATAAATTAATAGCGTGGTTTCTTATCAAAATGATGTTCAGCTGAAATATAGCGAATGGTACCAGATGCACTTCGCATAACCAAAGAATGAGTTATCGCTCCCCAACTCTTAAACTTTACACCATCCAAAAAGTTTCCGGTTGTTACACCGGTCGCACAAAACATGACGTTACCACTAGCAAGGTCATCAATATGCAAAACCTTATTAATATCCTGAACTCCCATATCCCTAGTTCTTTGCTCTTCTTCAGCATCTTGTGGTTTTAAAATTCCTTGAAACTCTCCACCCATACAACTAAGTGCGGCAGCTGAAATCACTCCTTCAGGAGCGGCACCAACGCCTAAGAGGATATCTACACCAGAGTTTGGCTCACAAGTTGCGATCGCTGCAGAAATATCACCATCTCCAATCAAGTTAATCCGAGCACCAGTTTCACGAACCTCTCGAATCAACTCTTCATGGCGAGGCCGATCTAAAATAATCGCTGTGATATCTTGAACTCGACATTTTTTTGCTTGGGCCAGACGCTTAATATTTTCAGTAGCACCCAAGCGAATATCGACAATCCCTTTCCCTTCGGGACCACAAGCAATTTTATCCATATAAGTATCTGGTGCATGAAGTAAGTTTCCTTTTTCCCCAATGGCCATAACAGAGATTGAATTGTAGCCACCGTTAGCACAGACAGAAGTTCCCTCAAGCGGGTCTAATGCAATCTCTAGTTCTGGGCCTCTGCCAGTTCCGACCTTTTCACCGATAAAAAGCATTGGGGCCTCATCTCTCTCTCCTTCACCAATGACTACAGTGGCATCACACTCAACAGAATCAAGCATCGCACGCATGGCATCCACGGCAGCTTGATCTGCAGCTTTTTCATCACCCCGCCCCATAAGTCGCGCCGAGGCAATGGCGGCCATTTCAGTTACCCTTACAAACTCTAAGGCAAGGTTGCGATTCATAGGAACTCCTTTTCACCTTTAAAAACATAACTTTAAAATTGTTAAAAGAATCGCATCCCTCTGCCATTTAGGCCAGTATTTTACCAAGTTTCACGCTTAAGAAATCATTGATACGCGAGTTGAGAACATCGTGAGAAAGATGCTCTATGACACTAAGAGCAAATTTTATTTTTTGGTGATCGACACTTTCATCAAACTCAAACAAATAGACATCTTCTGGTGTTAATGGAGCGTCAAGATCTTTCTGTCGGGAGGCCTTTCCTGTTGTCACTCCAACACCGTCCTGCCACTCAACAAATGAATCGAGTAAAATAAATTGAAATTTAGAATACTCTCTATCTACGTGTTGCCAAATAAATATTTCTGCAGGCCCATCTGCACGTAACCAGTGAGTTAATTCACCCGAAGTTTGAATATCAAACTCCTCAGTATTTACAGCTCTAATACCTGCAACAATATTCTCAACAGAAAAAAACTTTTGAAGAGAACTTTGAATTCCTTTATTTTTTGAAAACTCAACCCCAAGATCATATGGCCTAGTCCACATAACTCGCCCATTAATCAAAACTTCTAGGCCTCGCCAATGAATAGAGCCTTTTATCTCCTGTCCCTCAGTATATTTATGACCTCCATTTTTGAGCCCAATACGCATTCCACTGTGAGAAATATTATCAACTTGAAAAGCATGCAGATGCTCTTTACAGTCGGACTTAAAGGTGAGGTAACTAAATGGAAAGCGAGGTAAAATTCGCTCTTCAATTTTTTTTTGATCAGTCTTAATCAGATTAAAGTTTCTTTCCATAAATCTCTCTATTTTTGAAAAATGCTTCTCCTATTATGACCTCAATGCGCTGAATTTTTTAGTCCTAACATTTTCTGCCCATCACTCTAAAAGCAATCCTATGCTAGACGTACAATAATTACTTTGATAGCTTTGAATGGCCAATTCGAGCAAAAAAAGCAAGGAGATGCGACCTTTGAGCGAATCAATCCACATACCCGACCACTCTGATCAAGAGTGGCAAATAGATAATTTACCCAATCGACTCACCATTATTCGAGTTTTACTCATTCCAGTAATTATTGGTGCGCTGTATATCACACTTTTTGATATTCCCTGGGTCACTCCATATGAAAGGCTCTTAGGTTATTTTGCTGCGGTTGTTTTTATCGTGGCCTCTGTGACAGACTTTCTCGACGGGTTTATTGCGCGAAGAAGACAAATTGTAACCGTCTTTGGGAGTTTTCTCGACCCGATTGCGGATAAATTTCTCGTTGTATCCTCATTAATTATTCTCCAAGAAATGGGAAGAATCCCTGTAATTATTGTAATTATTTTAGTTTTACGCGAAATGTATATTACTGCTCTTAGACTTATGGCCATGGAAAGGGGAATAAGTGTTCCTGTTGGAGCGCTTGGAAAGTGGAAGACCACCTTTCAAATGATTGCAATTCCTTTACTCATGGCCTATGACACCATTGGACAGATCTCAATGGCCCTACTTGGATCAATTTTTATTTATCTCGCTTCACTATTTTCCCTTTACTCAGCAGGACAGTACTCATTGGGACTATTGCGAAAAATTAAACATCTTAAAAAACAAAAGAAAAAAAAGAAACCACCCCTTTCAGAAGGAGTTTAAATTGCCGCTATCTAAAAATGGAGACCTTTATCTCATAACTGTAAGTGGTAAAGACCACCCAGGTATTACGGCCGAACTTATGCGTGCAGTTTCGGCATCCGGCGATGAAGTTATAGATATGGGTCAAGCTGTAACTCATGGGTTATTGTCCTTAAGCTTTGTTTTAAAAATTAATTCTGTTCCTGAAAATGCAACTCGCACTCCAATCATCCGCGACCTCCTTTTCCTCGCAAAAGATATTGGGCTTGAATTAGAATATGAGAAAATTGAAGAAGATCTAGACAAGGACACTCAAGAAGAAAGTTTAGAAAGTATTTTTGTCCTTAACTGTGTGACTCCCGAGAAAATTACCGCCTCTTTTATTCGAGATACAGCTACTACGCTTGCAAAAAATAAAATAAATATTCGTAGGATTGATAAAGTTTCTCCAAAAAGCTTCAGCTCTCTTGAAATCACGACAAC
The DNA here is from genome assembly GCA_007116425.1 of Bacteriovoracaceae bacterium. Lineage (GTDB taxonomy): Bacteria > Bdellovibrionota > Bacteriovoracia > Bacteriovoracales > Bacteriovoracaceae > SKIL01. Next base: position 3,737 of record SKIL01000252.1, read on the forward strand.
TGTTCCAGGATTTCTGGACTTAGACTCGGTCAAACATGATCTCATTGAGGTCAGTACAAATCACAAAGTCGATGTGGCCTTCCTCAAAGATAATGTTTTTAGAAGAAGCAAGAGACTTATTGTCTTTGATATGGACTCCACTCTTATTCAAACTGAAGTTATCGATGAAATGGCGGAATTAGCAGGCGTAGGAGACCAAGTAAAAGCAATCACAGAACAAGCGATGAACGGAGAAATTGATTTTAATGAATCTCTTATAAAACGGGTTCAAGCGCTTGAAGGACTTGATAAAGAAAAGCTTGTTGAACTCTCCAATCGACTTCCATTAACAGAAGGAGTGGAAGAGTTTATTCAAACGGTTAAAAGACTTGGATATAAAGTAGCTCTCATCTCTGGAGGCTTTAGTTTTTTTACAGACCGACTAAAAGACCTACTTAAAATAGATTACGCCTTTGCCAATGAACTCGAATTTCGAGAGGACAAGTTAACAGGTAAAGTCATCGGGACAATTGTTAACGCTGAACAAAAAGCGCTTCTTCTAAAACTGATCGCTCAACAAGAAAACATTAGTCTTGAACAAGTCGTCGCCATTGGTGATGGAGCAAACGACTTGCCAATGCTCTCAACAGCAGGGCTGGGGATTGCTTTTCACGCGAAAGACATTGTGCGCAAAAAAGCGGAACAACGTATGAGCCACGGGCCAATGACTTCAATTCTCTATTTCTTAGGAATCCCCGGAGTAGAAGATATCTAAAAAATGCTGTATTTACATTTTGTAGCAAATCTTTTTATACTCCCTCTACTTTGAGGATAGGAATTTAATGCGAGAAGTACTTCAGTCAAAAATTCATAAAGGTATCGTAACTGAGGCCGACCTTAGCTATATTGGCAGTGTCACAATAGATCAGGATCTTTTAGATAAAACTGACTTATGGCCGGGGCAGAAAGTTCTCATTGTCAGTAATACATCCGGTGCCAGACTTGAGACCTATGTCATCTCGGGAGAGAGAGGTAGCGGTATCATTGGGATTAACGGAGCCGCAGCTCACCTGATTAAAAAAGGTGAAGAAGTTATCATTATTGGTTTTCAGTTTTCAGAAAGGCCAACTGAACCAAAATGCATTTTAGTTGATCAAAAGAATCGCTTCCTCAAATACCTATAATAAGATTTTTAATAACTCAAAACTTTTTCTTACCTCGTCTCATGTTACAATGTTGAACATGACGAATACAACTCGAACGGTCACACTGAAATTGACTCGCTCACAAAGAGAGCTTACATTAAAACACCTTCAAGAAATTGAGCAAATCATCCACGATCCTGCTGCCATAAAATTAGAGCTTATTGCACCCTCACTTGAAATTCTGCCTAAGGAAATTGCACAAATACAAAATCTCACTTTCCTCAACCTCACAATTGGGCCCATTGAGGCCGAACATTGGCCCGATCTTCTATGGTCTCACTCAAAACTCAATCGCTTAAACATTGTCGCTCAAAGTGGTATAGAGCTTCCACAACAAATTCAACAAAAGATCACACCTTTGCCAAGTTTGGAATATTTAACTTTAAAAAACTCTGGATTGAGCAAGTTGCCAAGTTGGCTTTACCAACTAAAGGCCTTAAAAGAAGTTCTCATAAATGGAGCAAAGCTCACTGAACTCGACTCCAATATTCAAAACTGGAGTAAACTTTCCCGTCTTTCTCTTGATCGAAATCAAATTGAAAAATTTCCTGAAGAATTTTATCAACTTAATAAACTCGTTCATTTGTCTTTAGACGGCAATCCACTCTCAGAACAAACAAAACAGAAAATTTACGAGCGTTGGAAAATATTTATTGATTAATTTTATGAGATTAATGGATTTAGATTATAAAAAAAATTCAGCTCAATTGAGCTGAATTTTTTTATTCAACAAACCTTAAATGTGGTCGGTTTTCTTCACCCGAATTAGGCTC
>SKIL01000106.1 GCA_007116425.1 Bacteriovoracaceae bacterium
AAGGGCGTCTACATCGCTCGATAGCAAGAGCGAATACTCTTCACATGTTTGGTCAAGTAGGGTGTTGTGTTCTTCACAGAGTCTCTTCCATAGATCCGTCACACGATAATAAAAAACTTCTTTTGATTGGTTTTTTTCCATACGCTAGATCCCTCCTTGGATCTTTCGATGTCAATTGAGCTTCTTCTAGAACTCTTGTTCGAGTAGACGATCGGCCAAGGCTTCATAATCAAACTTATAATTACCTGATTTGATCTGTGCCTTAAGGTTGGCAATTTTTTCAGAATTGTCGACCTCCGGAGCAGCGTCTACGGCCTTTTTAATCCTAGAATAGTCCCGAATAGAATCTGAAATATTCACTTTAGCATCCTGCCTTGTTGACTCAAGTTCCTGCATCCTCATCGAATCATTTCTTTTTAGTGCAGACTTCATGGCCTGCTGGCTTTGTGACGCCTGATTCGATTTTGAATTAGGAAAAAAACTTGATCTAGTATTATTGTCTACGCTGTTCATTTCTCCCTCCCGGAAGAGATGCCTTTGCTTGGCATATTTTCATTCATCTTTTGATATTGTCCGTGGCCTCTTCTAGGAGCATCAAATTGCCTTAGATTTGCCTCGGTACGCATATATTCAGGATATATTTGATCTAAAATAAGTCGTTGAATGCCAATACCACCACCTTGAGAGGCCATGGCCTGAGCCTGTTCTTGGGTAATAAGTGACTCGTAATAACTCATGGCAGTTGAATCATCTTCAGACTTTTGAATTGAGTTTTTCATTTGTTGCAGCATGAATTCAATAAATTGCTCTTCCATACCTTGAGCAACCTCTCGATAAGCTTTTGGAACCATCTCGAGTGAGTCGGCCTTTTTGTTCTTAAGCCCCTGAAGCTGTTGTGTCATTGAGGGGTCAATCTTCATAAACCTTCCTAGTTTAATCAAAGAGGAGAAGTTCTCCTGTCGTCTATTATAGTATCACCTCAGGGGCCCTAACACCAATATTCATCGAGGTGTAAAAAATTTTCGCCCCTTGCAATCCCATTGTCTATATCATCTCAATTTCACCAATAAGAGATCCATTTGATCTAAGTGCTTGAAAAATTGAAATAATATCGTCGGGATTCGCCCCGAAAGCATTTAAGCTCTGAACCAAGTCATTTAACGTTGGTTGTGCTTCCATATAAATAAGTGATCCTTCTGCTTGGTCATTACCACCGTCTTGGTTTCCAATATTAATAGTCAGGTCACCATGGCTAATCGCGACTGGTCTTAGTCTCACACCTCCACCGGCAACGATTGTCCCGGTTCGCTCATTGATGACAATTCTTGCCCTTTCATCTGTATGAACCTTAAAGTTTTCTATCAGGGCCATGAGTTGAACCACACTTCTCTGATAATGAGTGGGAATAATAAGATCAAGTGTCCCAGCATCTCGTGCACTTGCAAACCTTCCACCGAGCTCAGAATTGATAACCTGTTCAACTCTTGCTGCTGTTGTAAAGTCTGGATTGTGGAGGCTTAATCGCAAAGATTCTTTTCTGTCGAAATTAACTTCGATCTCGCGCTCCACTGTAGCCCCTCCTGGGATTGTAGCTGTGGTCGTAAATCTCTGTCCGCCTTCAAGGCCACCAATTGAAATGGGCCCGCTGGTAATGGCGTAAACATTATCATCTCCACCTTTTAAGGGAGTGACAAGGAGAGTTCCACCAGCGAGTGAAGAAGCACCGCCGATCGAAGAAACCGTCACATCAATCTTTTGCCCAACTCTCGCAAATGGAGGAAGCTTAGCGGTAACGATAACGGAGGCCACATTATTAGAAGAGACTTCATTTTGTGGGTTGAGACCAAGCTGTTGAAACATTCTTGTGAGAGCAGTGTTTGTAATCTCACCACCTCCATCACCCGTTCCATCTAGCCCTACAACGAGACCATAACCAATAATTGGGTTATCTCGAACCCCTTTAACTGAGACAAGATCTTTAAGTCGTATGGGTTCATTTGCCAAAGACTGAAGGCCGAATCCAAGAAAGAATAATAAAATAAAAAGACTTCTCATTGTTTACCTCAGAACCGTTACTTGTGATTCGATGATGTCGTCAGACTTTATCGAGTCATTATTATCAATGTCACGTGTCGCCACTAGGGCCTGAACTTCAATAAGGCGACGGGCATTTTGAAAAAGAACATTTTTACGACCTCTTAAAAGAACGTGGTCGCGACTGATTTGCTCAATAATGACGGATGAAATACGGTCGTGAATACGACTCTCTCCCTCTTGGGCAACATCACGACTTCCTTCTTCCTGCTGCTCATCTTCTTCTTGCTGTTGATCTCTTTGCTGTCGACGGGGTGGTGGAAAATTACGTCGAAGCTCAAGTGAAATTTCTTTTTTGAGACGATCCATTACATTGATAAGAACAATATCTCCACTCGAGCGTCTACGAGAGTGTGAGAAAAGATTGCTTTCATTGGAGGCCCATAAGCTTGTGCTTGGCGTATTATCTCTTAAATCTTCAGCGCGAGTTCTTTGTTGCCCTTGTGAAGAACCCAGTCCTACCGAACCTGTCGCTTGAGAGCTCTGGTATTGGCGTTGAACACTGGGAGGCTGAAAAGAAGAATTTTGAGTTGAGGGGCCTTGCTGCGCCTGTCTTGCTGTATCTGTTGAAGGCATTGCTCTAGCGTTTGGGTTATGCATTTGCTGATACTCGCGATCAATTTGCTGATGAACACGACTTACATATGAGCTACACCCAATATTAAGAAGAACTGCAATCATAAAAATAGGCGAGAGCCTTAATAATAAATTTTTCATAAATCAATAACCACTCTGTTATAGTCAACAACTTTACCTGTTATAATTCGATTGTTTTGGGGGTGCCTTAACCTGACGCTTTCTCCAATATGTCCACTGGTCATGGCCGTGGCTTTTCCACTAAGGCTAATTCCGCTTTTGTTAAGCGATATATTTACGGGGCTTCCTTGTCTCACAAGGCGCATTGGTGAGGTGTGACTCCTACTTAGTGCTTCACCTCGTGAGAGTGAGCGGTTGAGGCGATAGAAGTGGATGCGATCAAGGTCTGCTTCGTAAAAAAGGTTTTCTGGTGTTTCGCTGTAAACTTCTTTGAGCTCAAATTGGCCTCTGTCGATAGAGTTGTGTGTCACGCTGACTTGTGAGGATGCTACTAAAGCAATGGCCCGGCTTTTTATTTGTGACTGTACCCAATGAGATTGGATGCCTCCCTCATTGGTACGAAAAATGAGCTCGACACTTTGAAGCCCATTTCTTTGACAGGTATTACAGTTGGCCGAGATGTGTATGTTTTCATCAAAAGTGAGAATATGCTGATTCCCAATGATATTTGCATTGGTGACAAAGCGGTCAGCAGAGAGGTTTAACTTCTCTTTAATGATATCTTCAAGCCGATAAACGCGTACCTGGTCGCGATTAAATATTAAATTGGAAAGTTCGGAATTATAATCAGAAATTCGGTTGAGATTTATACTTCCACGAGCATCCATTAAAAAGTCTCTAAGATAATTGAGTTGTGAATTTTGACAGTTTGAATCAGAAATAAATAACTCATGGTCAGGGATATTATTTTTTTGTGAATAAGTCAGAAAAATATGTGAAGCTAGTTCAACTTCACAGCGCAAGTCTTCAAGCTTTTGCGCAAAACCTGAAGACGCATACACAAAAATTAAAATGATAGATAAAAGTCTAAACATTTAAAAAATACCTACCTAATATTATTCACCGATTGCATCATTTGATCGGCGACCCCCATAACTCTGGAATTTGTTTCATAAGCACGCTGGGCCCGAATGAGTTCAGTCATTTCGGCCATGATATTAACGTTTGAAGATTCGAGTGCACCTTGCATAATCACCCCTGAGTTGCTTTGCCCTGGAGTATGTTGGATGGCCTCGCCGCTTGATCTTGTGGCGCTAAAGAGGTTCCCACCTTGAGCACTCAGTCCAACGGGATTGATAAAAGTGAAAATAGGAATTTGCCCAACAATCATTGGCTCGATTTCGTTGCGAATAAATGCCTCAACGGTTCCATCTTCGGTGATGTTGACACTCATCGTGTTGGGGGGGAAGTTAATCGTAGGAAAAACATTGTATCCGTGGTTTGTAACAAGAGTCCCCGTGCTATCAACACTGAATGAGCCGTCTCGTGTAAAGCGAATTTCACCGTTAGGTAGGACGATTCCAAAAAAACCTTGTCCATCAATAAGTAGGTCAAACGGTCGATCTGTAACTTGGGGGCTACCCTGAGAAAACTCGCGACGAATTCCAGATACGCGAGCACCACTACCAAGTTGGACTCCAACATTATATTGCGAGTTATGACTTGAGCGAGCACCTGCTTCTTGAACAGTTTCATAGAGGAGGTCTTGGAACTCCGTTCTCGAACGCTTGTAGCCAATCGTGTTGGCGTTAGCTATATTTTGAGAAATGGTATTAACGTTTGTTTCTTGTGCCGCCATCCCTGTCGCTGCAGTGTTTAGAGCACGCATGGCATAAGTGTCTGCGATAAAAAGTGAATAGGTAAAAAAACAAACACTTAAATATTTAAAACTTTTCACTAACCCTCCATGGTTTTGTGATTCATTTAATTAAAAGCGAGAAATTTCGTTAACACCTTTTGAACTAATATCATCATAGGTTTTTATAATTCTTTGAATTGATTCAAAGTTTCTGTGAGCACGTATAAGGTCTGACATCTCTGCAACGGCGTTAATATTTGACTGCTCAATAAAACCTTGGTGAATCGCTGTCTTAGGAGTGTCCACTTTTCTATTGGCATCGTCATGATTAATAAAAAAGCTTTGCCCTTGCTTTTTGAGCGCGTGTGGATCGTTAAACTCTACCACTGAAAGGTCTCCGATTTTCTGACCGGCAACAAAAATTTCACCCTGCAGATTAATTGTGGGGGAGTGATTTCCAATTTCAACAATTCTATCTTCAGGTCGTGGGATTTCATTTCCTTCGCGCATGTCTTGTTCACTTAATCGTTTAAGAACTGGATGACCTTCATTTGTCACAAGATGCCCTTGTGAGTTGAGAGTGAAATTTCCTTGTCTGGTGTAGCGAACACCATTTGGGCCTAATACCTCAAAGAAACCGGGCCCATGTAAGGCGAAATCAAATTGATTGCTGGTTGGGGTTAATTGACCTTGAGAAAAATCGGTATAAGTTCCGTCAACTTTGACTTTGGCGGATTCTGCGCCATAGCTGTGATAAAAATCACGAGGTGCGAATTCTCGATTAGGTAAATCGATATCGTAGTGACCTTTGTCTAAGGCCGTAAGGTATTCCTTAAAAACCATTTGGTCGCGTTTGAATCCCGCAGTGTTTGCGTTAGCAACGTTATTGGCAATAGTTTCTACTCTTTTTTGCTGAGCAATCGCTCCTGACACTGGCACCCATAAATCACGCAAAGAGACCCTCCTGGTACTCTAGATTCTCTAGTAATCGTATCAACTGAAGCGACAAATTCTCTACAGGGTAAAATTATCCATGGAAAGAAAATGCCCAATGGGGTACATTGAAATGACAAATATTCAACAGCTTAGCCACTTTGTGAGAAGAAATATAAAACTGTCGATTGTGCTCTGCCCAATTTTTTGACGATGATGGAGAGAAAAAATGGCCAAAAAGGAAAAAGAGTCCGCTAGTGGATTTGAGGA
>SKIL01000057.1 GCA_007116425.1 Bacteriovoracaceae bacterium
AAAGCTTGAGCGACTAAAGTCTTTTGACTCAAAAACTCGCCTACAAGAGATGACCATGGCAAAACTAAAAGTTTTACCAGAGTATGAATCTCGTCAACTTGAAGATCAGAGTTTTATTGTTGAGCTCTATATTGCAGGAAAAAAAATTGCAGAAGAAGGAAATATTTCAAAGAAGAAAGCTCAAAACCTTTTGGCAAAAAAAGTTTTAGAAGATCCTAATTTTATAAAAAAAATAGAAGAAATGGCAAAGTCGATTGGGAAAGACGGGAGATAGTCGTATGTTAATTGAAAACCAGCACCCAGATAACAAATCAATTATGGTCTCTGTTTTGGGAGCGCCCAACGTTGGTAAAAGTTCTCTGATAAATTATTTACTTGGTATGGACTTGAGTATTGTCAGCTCTCGTCCTCAAACGACTAGAAACCGCTTTAATTGTGTTTTTACAGTTGATCGAGTTGAGATTATCTTAGTTGATACTCCAGGTCTTCACCGTTCAAGTTTGGAACTTAATCGAAGAATTAACGAACAAGCAAAAGAAGGTGCAGATGGAACTGATCTCAACCTCTTATTGATTGATCTGACTAAAGATGTTTTGGCGCAAATTGTAGAATTTCAAAGCCTTGTCGATAAAGAGCTTGGCCCAACTTGGCTTATTTTTACAAAGTCTGATCGTATTTCAGATTTAGATAAGCTGCCTTTAGATGATGTCTTAGAAAAAGCGAAAGATGTTATTCCATCGATTGAGAGATACTTCGCCATCTCTGTAAAAAACGGTGATAATATTCATGAATTAACTGGTGCTCTTTGTGATCATGCCGAACCAGGACCGCACTTGTATCCGGGTGGGGAAGTTTCCAATCGAAATCAGCGATTTTTCGTGACTGAGTATATTCGAGAGCAGGCCTTTGAGTTGTTACAAGATGAACTTCCTTACGAGCTAGCAGTTGTGATTGAAGAGTATCGAGACATTCGACCTAAGACTGCTGAAGATAAACCCATGGCACATATTTCTGCGACCATTCTTGTAAACCGACCTTCTCAGCGGGCGATTGTGGTTGGAAGTAAAGGAAGTATGATTAAGCAAATTGGGACAAATGCCAGAAAAAAGATTGAGAAAATGGCAGGCCACCCAGTTCATTTAAACCTTCATGTAAAAGTTTCTCCAAAGTGGTTTAAAAATAATTATGTATTAGAAGAGATTGGACTTCCAAGGGCGAAAGATTCGACTCGCGTATGGAGGAAGTCATGAGTCAATATGAACGCTCGATGGTCATTTCTATTATTGGCCGACCGAATGTGGGGAAAAGCTCACTTTTTAATCGTCTTATGCGTCGTCAGCATAAGGCCTTAACCTATGACACCCCAGGGGTAACAAGAGATAGGCATTATGGACTAACTCAAATAGATGAACTTGGTGGACGTGAAGGTAAAGAAATTATTTTGGTCGATACGGGAGGATTTTATCCCGAGAAAATCGATGAAAATGATTTAAATATGAAAAGCTCGGTTGATGCTTTTTTTAATATAATGGCCGACCATGCAAAGATTGCTATTCAAGAAAGCGACCTTGTTCTATTTGTTGTCGATATTCGTGAAGGACTTTCACCTTTTGATGAAATGATTGCGCGTGCCATTCGTCAAGAGAAAAAGCCAATGTGGGTCGTTGCCAATAAATATGACTCAGATGCTCAGATGGGTCAGGAGATTGATTTCTATAATTTAGGTATTGATGAAAGTGAGATGTTTCTTATTTCGGCCGCACACGGGCCAGGGGTGAGAATTTTAAAGGAAGAAATTCATCGAAAAGCACTGGAGTTTTCAGATCGTAGTGCTGAGTTAAGCGCTGGAAGCCGTTTACAAAAAGGTGTCTCGCCAGCTCATCAAGTTGTTTCAAGAGTCGCCTTGATTGGGGCGCCGAATGCGGGAAAGTCGACTTTACTTAACCAGCTCATCGGTGCTCAAAGGGCGCTTGTAAGTGATATTGCAGGAACGACTGTTGATCCGATTGAAGGGTTTTTTGAACTCGACTTTGGAGCGAGGGCCGTTCTTTTTGACCAAGTTCGAGATGACCAAGAAGTCAGACATGATAACCACTTAATTGAACAGTATGAAAACTTTCGTCGAAATCATCCCGATGTTTTTGAGCAATTGAATAATTCTTATGAAGGACACGATATCATTGTCGAAAACTCTTCTGAGGAGACTGATGAGGTCGAGTGGGAAGTGGAAAATGAAGAAGAGCTGAATGCGCATCAAGATGAATATGAAAGTGTTATGGGGGAGCGCCTTGAGCAGCAGGCTTTTGATGAAGAAAATGTTGAATCCGATGCCTCCGAACAGAGCGCGCCACTTCAAACCTTACGCTCTATTCATATCATTGACACTGCTGGAATTCGCAAAAAGAGTAAGGTTCATGGGCCAATTGAGTCCCAGTCGGTTTTTCGCTCCCTTCGTTGTATCACGGAATCTGATATTGTTATTTTCATGGTTGATGCAACCTTAGGGATAGGACATCAAGATCGAAGACTAATGGATGTTGCATTAGAAAAAGGAAAGTCATTAATTGTCTGCCTTAATAAAATGGATCTTTTGAAAGATAAGCTTAAAACTCAGCGGCAGCGACAAGAATGGCTTAAAGATATGCGATATGATGTTCCCTGGCTGCATTATTGTGATCTCGTCACGATTTCTGCAAAAGAAGGGCGAAACTTAGGCCGCCTTAAAAAGATTTTACAAAAAACTATTTTTATTAGACGCCAAAAGATCCCAACTTCAGAATTAAATAAAGTGTTTCTTGATTTAGTTGAAACTAATCCCATTACTTTAAAGAAGTCTGGTGGAAAAAGGTTTAAGATTAAGTACGCTTCGATGGTAAAGTCGACTCCACCGACCTTTTTATTATTTGCAAATAAAATTAAAGGAATCCCTGAAAACTATAAGCGGTATTTGAAAAATGGACTCAGAAAGGAGTTTGTTTTAGATAATACTCCTATTCATTTAGTTTTTAGGAAAGGTGGCGATCTTTCAAAGAAAATGAAGAAAGTTACCAGCTGATAACATAGCTAATTTTGGTGGAATAAACGTTTCCATTTAAGTCAGGAAATCCGTAGTCACCCTCTTGTATTGGGGCAAAACTCTGAGTGAATTTGTCGTGAAAATTCACGTTATGGTATAAAAGCTCAAGCCCTATATAGCTCTCTCTAATTCTGATAGGAAACTCAAAACCAAAGCCAAGACCTATACCGAGCCCTCCTCCAGTGAAATCTGATTCATTGCTGAGGTCAACAAATTTATTGGTGGTATACCAATACTCTAAACGGCCAATAAAATAAGGGTTGGACCATGTAATTGCCGTCCCAAGGTCTGCAGTGTCGATATAGTAACGGTATGAGAAATATACTCGAAGCATATTTACGGTGACAAAACCACCAGGGTTATCAAAACGCTGAATTGGGTCTGGAAAAAACATATTATGGCGCGAGAATTCAAAACCAAGTCCATAGCTACTTTGAAAGTTTTGAAAATAGTTTAATCCGAGTCCGTAAGTTGGTGGATCATTTTCATAGGCCGTTCCGCGATTTCCGTCAAAAGTCGTAAGTCCAAGTGAAACTTGGAAAGAGAAGAAGCGACCAAATTGGTAAAAACGTTCATCTTCCATCATTCTTGCATCTTCAATCTCTTCATTGAAGTCGCTAAAAATATCACCTCCAATTTGGAGGTCGTCACCAAAGTCAATATCTTGAATCGGAGCAAACTGAGCATTAATGCTAAACGAAAAGCAAAAAAGTATTGCTCCAATAAAAGCGTGTTTCATACTGAGAATTGGTAATAAATCATTCTTTTGCATTAAAATCACAAGTAGAAGTGAATGGCCCCAGTAATAAACTGATGGCCTGTCGTTTGTACTTTAAATTCTTCAACTTTATTTAAGCTGATACCAAACTCAAAACTAAAGCCTAGACTCTGCAGACCTGAAAAACTAAACTCTGATCCAAATGTCCAGTCTGCCTGGAAGCCTCTCTTGTCTGATAAACCTGGACGCTTGTCGTTTAAGATCGCCAAAAGTCCGGCCGTATAAAAATTAAGTTGTGGTTCTTCGAATAGATTGCGATAAACCTTGATGCCAGCACCAAAACCACCGTTTCTTTCGGTGTCAATTGCAAAAATTCCACCATAAGAGAAGCTTCGACTCCTTTGGTGTTTAAAGGATATTGCAGGCAGATCCAGGATAAATTGATTTGAGTAACCAATACCTAGTCTGCCGCGTCGGTCCATACTATGGGCTTCACTTGGCATTAAACTAAAGATGACGCCGAGTGCCAGTATAAACATCAGCCCTAGGTTGAGTGCCTTGTACTTTCTCTTTATATAAGGTCTGCTGGGGCGAAAAAGATTGCGCATGCTCACTTCCTTGCGTGCATTTTATGAATATTTTTATTTCCTCATTATATCTTATAGGAGCACTCTATTTTTGACAACTTAGAGTGCACTCTCTAGAATAAATCGTTATCAATCGACGAAAGTCATCTACTACTGCATAAGTAAGTTTTGAGGAATTTATGGCCAAGAAAAATCAATCTGATGCTCCCAAGAAACCTATTGTCCAAGGTACTTCGATTAACTCAATGTCTACTGGTGGTGCCATGGATGACCTTACCGAGTCGGCCCTTGGGCAATGGATTATTGAAAATAAGGGGCTGGCCATTGGAATTGTCGCGTTCATCTTAAGTTCTGTTTTGGCCTATGGTGGATGGACAATGTACCAAGCTGATCGCGCTGAAAAAGCGTCGGAGGCAGTTTATGCCTTTGAGAACGATGTTTTAAATCCTTTCATGCAAGATCAAATCAGCTATGAAGATGTCGTTCGAGAGTGGAGAAGTTTAAATCAGGAGTTTAGTGGTCAAAAGGCCTTATTACCTGTTTTATTGTTTATTTCTGACGAATTAATCGAAAGTGGTGAGCTTGATATCGTAAATGATCTTCTCACAAGTCATCGCGGTGACTTTTCTGGTGACTTTGCTCGTTACTTTATTGATATGAGGCTAGCGGTTGTTCAAGAAGATTTGGGACTAATTAATGAGGCGATTGCAACCTTAGAGCGAATGGAGTCCAGTTCTCTCGACTTGCTTGAAACGAAAGTCTATTTAGATTTGGGAAGACTATATATGCAAACTGGAGAGTATCAGAAAGCTCGTTTAAGTTTTGAGCATGTAACTTCTCAGATGTCACAGGAGGAGTTTGCTCAGATGGCCCGAATCTACCTTGCAGAACTTGATGGAAGAGAAGATCAAGCAAAAAGTGTGACTCAATAAACTATTAACTTTAAATTGAGATAACTTGTGAATAAGTTTTTTATTGTTTTATTTGGCGTCTTTTTTTCAACCGCATGCTCTTTGGTGACGGACCGTCTACCTGAAAGTGCTAGGCCAAAGGGAGTGGCCAAAGAAAAACCTATTCTCAATATGGTCTGGTCTAAAAATCTAGACCCGATTCACAATACTGGAAATCTACCGATAGCAGTTCATTCTCCATATATTTATGAAGGCATTTTATATGCTGGTCATGGAAATGGTTATATGATGGCCTATGACCTTGAAAATGGTCCAGAGCTTTGGCGCAAAAATGATGAAGGCGCTTATCACGCTGGTCCAAAAGTCTATAATGGCATGCTTA
>SKIL01000279.1 GCA_007116425.1 Bacteriovoracaceae bacterium
AAAACCTGAAATAGTTTGAGATGGGTCTACTGACACCGAACTTGGCATTCAACTGGCAAAGACTCACAGCTCAGCTGGGTGCGAATATCGTCGAGTATCGAGAGAATCATAAACAAAAATACAGATATCAGTACTAGGCTCATCGCCATGAAAGCAAGACTTGATAAGTCGTCATAACAGCAAGTTCTATATTTAAAATCACTCATACTTTTCCATCTCTACTTAACCGCAATTTCCAACCACAACAACCAGTATAATTCAGGCGGGCCAACACTCCACCAAGTTCGTGAGAAAAAAAATGCCAAACAATGTTGAGAACTCGAAGCTATAAACCTTTGAAATGGTTAGTCTTTTTTGGGCGAGTTTCGTTAGAGTTAATCAAAAAGTGAAAAACTTAGATGAGAAGAAGACTGGCGGATGCACAAGTCACCTGGCACCCTGTTGCAGAACCCTTGATCTTAACTCTTTACTCTTAATATAATAGACAAACTTTTTACCTTTCTTTTCTTCTTTTAGGTAACCCTTCTGTAACAAGTCTTTTAATTCTCGACGTGCTATTTCACGAGATTTTCCGATATCTTCTGCATACTCTTCAATTGATGTAGCTCTATACTTATTCAAGGCCATTCTTTGTAGTAATGAGACTTGGTTAGAATTGATTTTGTCTTTTTCAATTAATGATGAAATCTCTAATAAGTAACCTACTTTTCGCTCAACCTTATCTAAAGCGGTGATTAGGGAGTCCAAGCAAAAATCAATAAAGAACGTCATATCCAATTCATGCTCTTTCACGAGGTCAAAAGATTTTTCATATCTCTTCCCATGCTCTTTTAGATTTGCAGACAGCGACAACAACTCTACAAATTTCAAATCGTTCTTTATGGCCTTAAAATAAAAAAGAGTTCTAGCAGTACGTCCATTCCCATCAAAAAATGGGTGAATATATGCAATAAAATAATGAAGTAAGATTCCTTTAATTAAGCTATGTAGGAAACGTGGATGATTAGTCGTTAACTCTATGGCCTCATTTAAGGCCTCTTCAATTTTCGTGTGATCAATCCCTTTGTGAGTGCCAACATAGACCGCATTATCTCGAAACTTTCCACAAAAGTTGGCATCATCCCCCTCAAGAGTATTTTTAGATACTATTTCATGAATTTTTAGAACTAGGCCATTTGACATCGGAAGTGTTGAGTTTTCTTTAATCCACTTCATTGCGAAGTAATTATTAATCAACATCCACTCATCTTTACTTTTGGGTGTCTCTTCAGAGGCAATCAAGGCCTTTGCTTTTGAACGTGTACTATTAGCTCCTTCATAAATCGCTGACGTGATTGCTTCTTCCACAGCAGCATTCACCAAAAAATCACGCTTAAATGAGCTGTGATTTTCTATTTTATCAAATAGTCTATTCCCACGACTTTCTACAAGATGAATTTTTTTATTAATTGCATCAGATGGGAAATACCAAAATTTTTTATCAATTGAATCGAGAAAAAATGGTATTGCACTCATTTTTCTAAATTTTTTAATTTTTAGTTTTAATTCAGGCCAATCTGCCGGAGGAATTCCCAACTTATCTAATCGGTACTTTATGTCTTCTAGTGGTACATATCTATCCTGCGTATACTTTAGCCACAGGTCACTATTTAAAAATTCAAATTCTTCTTTTGATGCCATATCCTGCGACCTTTTCTACAAATTTTGTAATATTATATGTAGATTACTACAAAAAAAAGCTGAATTATTGTAGAAAAAACTTCCATGTTAAAAAAAGTTATATAATTTCGAATAGTTAGAAGTACAATCTTACTTGTAGTATGCTCCTAGAAAGTTCAAATAATCCTGCTTCCCTAGGGCCCCGATCACTAAGGAACCCCATTTAAACTACACATAAAGAATTGAAGGTCTCATACTCAAAGGCCGCTTAGGCCTTTGAGTAAAATAATTATGGATAGGTCTGCTGGCACCTAACCCACGTTTCATTTAAGAATTTGTTAGTTGTTCTTAGTCAAAAAGACCGTGAAAAATTGCTAAACATCCTTCAATGCACAAGTTGAACCAGTGTACCAAATATGGTACACTCAGAAGGAACTTTGAATGAATGAGGTCGTTTGGAACGAAAAGACATTAAAAATAGTCAAAAGCTTTCCAGAAGAAATAAAAAAGAATCTAGGTTACCTTATATTCAAGCTTCAATTAGGCGAAAAACTATCCGCGCCTCACTCAAAGTCAATGTCAACCATAGAGAAAGGATGTTATGAGCTTAGGCTAAAAGATAGAGATGGGATTTACAGGGCCTTTTATTACTTAAAAATTGAAGAAAGGGTTTTAATTTTCCACGCTTTTCAAAAAAAGACCCATAAAACGCCCAAAAAAGACATTGATCTTGGAAAAAAGAACTTAAAGGAGATGCTCAATGACAACTAGGCCCAAGAGAATTACAAATAAAAATGCTCACGAGCTTGCTGAGTCGTTAGGCCTTTGTGCATCAGATGCTGTTGCATGGGAAATTCGCCACTCAGTGAGTCAGAAGATCATCGATGCTGTTAATAAAAATTCTCTCACTATTACTCAGCTCGCCAAAGATTCGGGAACTTCCCGAGCACGAATCACTAAAATTTTAAAAGAGGATTCTGTTGGAATTTCCCTTGATGTTCTTTTTAGAGTTCTTGGAGCAACTGGGTATAAAGTGAAGCTTTCATACTCCAAGGCCGCTTAGGCCTTTGAGTAAAATAATTAAGGATAGGTCTACTGGCACCTAATCGACCTAATCGAAATTAAACCTTAAAACTTCCTCTAACGGGTAGGCCCTGACTTCTTTCGAAATTTGGTAAGATTCTTGTATATCTGCCACCACAAAATGGTGCTGAGGGCATATTGTGTCTATTGCCTCATGATATCCCTTTGTAACTGTTGGCGTGGAGGAGGCCTTAATCTCAATTGCAATTACTTTTTTACCTTTTTGCAAAATTAAATCAAGCTCTGACCCTGCAGCTGTGCGATAAAAATAGGGATCATATCGTTCAAATTTATCCAAAAGTGAGGAAATAACACAGCTCTCAAAAGTACTTCCCAAGCATGGGTGTCCTAATAGATCATTAAAACTTTCAACTCCCAGCAACGCGTGAGTAAGGCCTGAATCTCGGATATAAAACTTCGGTGATTTGATAAGTCTTTTTTTAGTATTAGCGTGAAAAGGTTGTAGCCTTCGAATCACAAAAGTTCCCTCTAAAATATCTAAGTAATTTTTTATTGTAGGTGAACTTACCCCCAAAGATGAGGCCAGACGTGATTGATTTAGAACGCTTCCATTAACGTGAGCAAGCATGGTCCAAAAACGACGCAAAACTTCTGAAGGAATATTAAAACCAAGCTGTGGAATATCGCGCTCAAGAAATGTTCTAATATAATTTTTTCGCCAATCAAAACTCAACTGTTCATCAAGCTTGTAACTATCAGGATAGCCCCCTTGAAGCCAGAGCCTTTTAAAGTTATCAACCTCATTTAAAGTAAAGGGATTAATTTCAATATAAGAAATTCTCCCCGCCAATGTTTCAGAACTTTGCTTGATTAGGTCTCTACTGGCCGATCCAAGCAATAACAGCTGCCCAGGACGCTTATACTTATCTATAAAACTACGAAGAACACTAAAAAGCTCTGGGTAAAGTTGAATCTCATCAATACAAATCAATCGATGATGATTTTCCTCTAAAAATGTGAGTGGCTCTGAAAGTTTTGCCCGATCACGAGGATCTTCCAAATCTAAATACAGACTCTGAGAATAACTCTCTAAAATTTGCTTTGCTAAAGTCGACTTTCCAACTTGCCTTGCTCCGAGCAAAGCAACACAGGGGAAAGCTCTAAGATGCTTTTTAATGGATGAATTTTGAGTGCGGTCAACAAGTCCTTGCATTTTTAAAGTATAACTTTAAATTAACAAGGAGGCAAGGATGTAAGTGTTTGATATTTCGAATTTTTAAATGGTTGCTTTTCTTGACAACAAGAAAAGCAAAAGCGAATCAAAAATACACCTCGAAAGCTATTTAACTACAAAGCAGCTTTCGAGGTTTACTATGTTTCTTCTGTTGCACTGGTTTTTTGACTTTGTACTGGCACCTTATCCGAGTCGTCTAAAATTACGAAAAACTCCTTTCGCAAAATCGGGCGCAAGATTATTTTTGTCTGCTAAATCTAGAAAATTTTCGAGTGCATTTTGAGTGGATTCAATTATCTCGACAATCTGTTTATTTTTTATACCGTACTTATTTCCAACATGAAAAATATCATTTTTTTCGAAATTATCATCTTTGTTATTGAATTTCATTTGATGTGTTTGAGATGAACCAGCTCCATAACTATAAGTGAGATCGAAGGCCGGAGCAAGTTTCCATTGTCCATTTTTATCCATAAGAAACCCAAAATTTTTGGTATGGTCATCTTGATTTCGAAAAACAATATTAAAAACAGCGATTCTAAAGGCCTTTAGAACTTCTGCCTTATCTAGAGTGAGCTTATTTGTAAGTGAGAATAATTCCTCATATGTGCATGAGTGTTTTTGAACAAAATCTTTTGTGTAAATTCCACAGAGACTAGCGTAGTGATAGATTTTATTCTTTTTGTGGTCTTGATCAAAGCGCTCGACGATAAAATGCGATTTTTCGACGCCGCGAGGGCCACACTCTTCTAGGAGATATGTTTTTGGGATTTCAATATGACAAGATTGGGCCATTAAAGAGTAAATATATTCAAGTCTTTTGTAGCAATTGGGCTCTTCGCCATCGATGATACCATCAAACTTTATGAGGCATGGGATAAATCCAGCTTTAGGTTTAGAGTGGCCACTTCGGATTTTTTTGGTGATAGGATCGTAATCAATAAGTGCTTTGGCCTGGGCCCCACCAGCACTTCCTCCAACTCTTATGATGTCGAGAGTTTTTGAATTGGCCTTATCTTCAATAATATCCTTTGCTGCTTGTTTTAAGCTTTTGATTTCTGGCCATTCTTGCTCTTTTGTTAAGTTTTGACTCAGTTCGGGTGAAAATTCTAAGGCGCCAATACCATTTTTCCCGACATAGAGAAGCTGCTTTATGACATCGACTTCTTTTGGTTCAAGGTTGAAATGTTGCTTATAAAAAGCGTAAATAA
Organism: Bacteriovoracaceae bacterium; assembly: GCA_007116425.1. Classification (GTDB taxonomy): domain Bacteria; phylum Bdellovibrionota; class Bacteriovoracia; order Bacteriovoracales; family Bacteriovoracaceae; genus SKIL01. The sequence continues at coordinate 5,149 of SKIL01000279.1, forward strand.
TTCTTTTACCAAAGCGATCTGGTAAGTGGTCAGCAATAACTCCTGGGAGACCTTGAAATGAATGTGCCTTATTATTTTGAGTGAAAATAGTTGTTGTTGCTAAAGGGAGTTCTAGTGGCGAAATTTCATAATTGAATTGTTTAAAACTTGGCTCGTACTCAAAGAGAGGATTTCCCGCTTGGTCTAGAGCAATATAGCCTAGAGTTTTTCCCCAAAGGGATATTTTCAGTGAATTAAGGTTGTGCATTACTGGCCCTTTTTCTTTTTTTTGACTCTGCTTGATAAATCTCTTTAGGCGAAGGATTTACTCTAGGGCTGAGGGCCTCTAGTTGCTGAATTTCACCAAGTGATCTCAGGATTGCAATTAGAGTGAGAAAACTCGGTGGCTTGCCACTTTCAAACTTTTTTATTGTTGGAAGTGATAAGTTTGCTTTTTTTGCTAATTGGGCCTGAGTAAGATTCAAGGAAAGTCTTTTGTCTTTTAGACTATCTGAAATTCTTTGAATGATTTGGTGATTATCCAA
>SKIL01000246.1 GCA_007116425.1 Bacteriovoracaceae bacterium
CCCGCCCTCTCCAGAGAGGGGAAGTTTTGCCCGCTTTTAGAGTGTGTTTAGACGCTTGCCATAGGTCTGAAGAAACTCTCCCTGGCAACTTAGTGCCGTGGCAGAAGTCACTTTTAGATCTACCCAATTCCACTGTAAATCTAGCTCCGACTGATCCTCTGGCGGCAAGAAGTGAATGATGCGATTACAATTTGTACGGCCTTTCCATTTAGTTTGCCCCTTCATTTTACTTTGCCCATCAACCAAAACTCGAAATGTTTTACCTACCATCTTCGCTCGAATCTTTTCTTGAATGCCAAGTTGATATTTTTGGAGATATCGCAAACGCTCTCCCCTAATATCATCGGTCAAAAAGTCCTCCATACGAGCAGATCTCGTATATTTCCGAGGTGAATAAGCATAAGAGTAAATAAAGTCAAATTGGGCCGCATCCAGAAGATCTAACGTTTTTTGATACTCTTCCTGAGTCTCATTGGGAAAACCAACAATAATATCAGTTGAAAGCACAATTTCGGGATTAGACTTACGAAGCTTTTCCAAAAGACCTAAGTAGTGTTCGGGAGTATATTGTCGGTTCATTCTCTGTAAAACCGAAGCAGAGCCCGACTGAACAGGGAGATGTAGATGATTTGAAAGCTTTTTTGCCTTGCCATGAACTTCAATCAGGTCATCAGACATATCGTAAGGGTGACTTGTTGTATAACGTATCAACTCAAGTCCCTTTATTGGCCCCAACGCCATAATTAACTCGGCCAAACTTTCATCGTGCTCTTTTCCAAAAGAGTTAACGTTTTGACCAAGAAGCATGACCTCTTGAATTCCTTGATACTCGACAAGTCTTGCCACATCTCTAACAATTTCATCAATTCGCCGTGAGCGTTCTTTTCCTCGAGTATAAGGCACAATACAATACGTACAATACTTATTGCAGCCCTTAATAATATTGATAAATGCCTGAGGCGTGCCATGAACAACCTTAGTCTCGATTGAAAAATCGTTGCTGCGATCCCATGAATTTATTGAAAACTTATCATCACCGGCATAAACGCGAAAAACCATATCATTGATTTGATCAATAACATCTGTTCCAAAAGCAAAATCGAGGTGTTCATACTTTTTAACGAGATCTTTCCCCTCTGTTTGGGCCACACACCCACCGACACCAACAACTAAATTTTCACCTTTTTTCTTTTTGAGATGCTTTAATTCTCCTAAATGAGAATAAAATTTTTGATTGGCCAAGTCTCTAACCGCACAGGTATTAAAAAGAACCATGTCTGCGTCTTCAACCTCATCAGTGGCCGAAAAGTTAAGCTCACTTAAATGCGACAAAATTCGTTGAGTATCATGATAGTTCATCTGGCAACCATAGGTTTTCATCCAAACTTTTCGCGGTGGAAAAGTAAGCTCACCCATTTTTACAATTTTTTCACCAGAATCAGGATCAATAAACGATCTTTCTTTCGGAATTTCAGGAGAACGAAGACCTAAACCTGTTGGAGTATGGCCATCTACTTGATTTTGCATAATTTTTTACTCCGTCGTTATCTGTTTTTAAACCAGCCGACAAAGGGGGATATAAATAATGAACGCAAATTAGCGAGTTGACCTGAATAAGTCAATCAAAGACTCTAGTTATTTCAAATAGATAGTAAAGAATACAAGAATTTAGGCAAAAAAAAAAGCCTTGGGGACATACCCAAGGCCTTTTTGACTTCAGTGTAAACTGAAAATTACTTCTTCTTACGAGTAACTTTCTTCTTTGTAGCTTTTTTAGCTACCTTTTTCTTCGTTGCTTTTTTCTTAGCAACTTTCTTCTTTGTAGCTTTTTTAGCTACTTTTTTCTTAGTTGCTTTTTTCTTAGCAACCTTTTTCTTTGTGGCCTTCTTTGCTACTTTCTTAGCAGCCTTCTTCGCCTTCTTTGCTACCTTCTTAGCTTTCTTTGCAACTTTTTTAGTAGCTTTCTTTACTGCCTTCTTAGCTACTTTTTTCTTTGTTGCTTTCTTAGCTACTTTCTTCTTCGTGGCCTTCTTTGCTACCTTCTTTTTTGTAGCTTTTTTCTTGGCCGTTTTCTTTTTTACTGCCATTGACATCCTCCTAGTTTTCTACACTTGATTTTAGGATAAACAGATTTTTATTTTAACGCAAACAAAAAATCATCACCTAAAAATTCAACTGAAGTCACAAAACTTGTATGCAGTTTACTTTCCGTTTTATCGACACAATTTTTAAGAAACTTTACACTTGGACGCAAAGGCACAAACTCCTTTACTGATCGAGCATATGAACACTCATTAAAAATAAAAATACAATTTCAACCTCTCAATCTCTAGATTTTTAACGATATTATGAGCACAAAAATGAGTTAAAAAGCATTCAATTTTTTTTGAAATAAATAGAAAATTTTTCCATTTTAAGCGTAATAAACAGCATAAAACAGAATAAAGAGGCATAAAAAAATGGCAATTTAAGGAGAATTTTGAAGTATCGGGAGAGGTGTTGAGACCTCTCCCGGAGAGAGATTCGCGAATAAAAGTGTTTATGCAGTAAATTTAAAAGTTAACTTCTCGCCATCTTGATCGAGATCAATAATGGCCTTTCCACCCTTCTCTAGTTCTCCAAAAAGTACTTCATTTGAAAGTGGTTTCTTGATCTTTTGATCAATTAGTCTGGATATTGGTCGAGCACCCATTTTTGGGTCATAACCCTCTCTTGCCAACCAGTCTTTTGCTTGTTCAGTTATCTCAAGAGCAACTTGTTTGGCCGCAAGCTTTTCCTCTAATTCATATAGAAACTTTTCAACAATTTGAACAATAAAACTACTGTCGAGCTTATTAAAGTGGATAATTCCATCAAGGCGATTTCTAAACTCTGGCGTGAAGTAATTTTTAATCGCGCGATCCCGACGAGCGGTATTAGTCGTGGTTGCTCCGCCAAGTCCAATCGCACCTGACTCCATCTCTTGAGCGCCAGCATTAGTTGTCATGATGATAATCACATTTCTAAAATCAGTAGTTCTCCCCTGGGCATCCGTCAACTTGCCATGATCCATGACCTGTAAAAGAACATTGAAAATATCAGGGTGGGCCTTCTCAATTTCATCTAATAAAAGAATACAATGAGGATTCTTTTTAATTGCATCAGTTAGTATTCCACCTTGGTCATGCCCAACATATCCAGGAGGTGCCCCAATTAATTTGGCGACTGAATGCTTCTCCATATATTCAGACATATCGAAGCGTTCAAGATGGCAACTTAAGCGCAAAGAGAGTTGTCTTGCCAGTTCTGTCTTCCCTACACCTGTCGGTCCGGCGAATAAGAAATTGGCCACAGGGCGACCTTCATGCCCAAGACCTGAGCGAGACATTAAAATGGCATCACTGACCTTGTCCACGGCCTCGTCTTGACCATAAATAGTCATTTTAAGATGTTCTTTTAGGCCCTTAAGCTTCTCTTTCTCATTAGAGGTCACTGAAACCTGAGGTATTTTTGCTAATTTTGCTACAACCAGCTCCAAATCCCGACGAGTCACATTTGTTCGTTTATCAGAATTGGCAAGAAGCTGGATGGATGCACCGGCCTCATCGATAATATCGATTGATTTATCAGGGTTTTTTCGATCACTAATATAGCGATGCCCTAAATCAACAGCATCCTTAAGAATGGTATTACTATATTTCACGCCATGATGTTCCTCAAAGCGAGAGCGCAGCCCTTGAAGAATCTTATATGTATCCTCGAGTGTCGGCTCATCAATATCAATTTTTTGAAAGCGCCTAGAAAATGCAGGGTCTTTTTCAATGAATTTTCGATATTCTTCATGAGTCGTCGAGCCCAAAACTCTGATTCTTCCTGCCGCCAATGCCGGTTTTAGAAGATTAGAAGCATCCATCGACCCAGAGCCTGTAGCTCCGGCACCCATAACGGTATGAAGTTCATCAATGAATAGAACTGTTTCATCCCCGTTATCACCTCTTTTCTCTAGATCTTTTACAACATTTTTAAGTCTCTGCTCAAAATCTCCACGAAATTTTGCCCCGGCCAAAAGAGAGGCCATATCTAGTGCAAAAATTGTCGTTTTACTCAAAACTTCTGGAACTTTGTTGTTTACAATACTCCAAGCAAGCCCCTCGGCCAAGGCCGTCTTTCCAACACCAGCATCCCCGACCAAAAGAGGATTATTTTTTCTTCGACGACATAGAATTTGAATCACGCGTTGAATTTCATCTTCTCGACCAACGATCGGGTCAATTTTATTCTTTTCGGCCAATTGATTGAGATTTACAGCATATTCATCTAAGGGCGTGGCCTTCTTTTTTCCACGCCCAGGAATGGTCCCCCCTGCACTATAAGCTCCGCCGAGTTCTTCGTCTTCTCTCCCCACTTCAGGCTCATCTGTACCAGGACTATCTACACCGTGTGCTATATATTTAACTACATCAAATCTCTGTATTCCTTTTTTAACCAGAGTATATACGGCATAGCTCTCTTTCTCTTGAAACATGGCCACAAGTAGGTTCACACCACGAATAGTTTTCTTTCCCGAAGACTGTACGTGCATGGCCGCTCTTTGAAGAACTCTTTGCAAGGACAGAGAAATTTCTGGTTGATACATAATTCCACTTTCTGCAGCGAGCTTGCGAAGATCTTCGTCAATAAACTGACGCTCACTTAATGTTTTAATTTGATCATTATTTAAAATACTAAAGTTACTTTCGTCGTATAGAAACTTTTCTAATTCTTCTCGAATTTCATCGCTATCAGCGCCACAATTTTTCAGAACGTCAACAACCTGCTCATCTTCGAGCATGGCCCAAAGTACTCCTTCAAGCGTAAGGTACTCATGTCGCAACTCATTTGCTTTTTTTATTGCCGTATTAATTATTGATTCTAGTTTTTTGCTCATCATAAAAGCATCCTCTTTTTTTCATTTTACTCTTTTTCAAGAGTACATTTAAGGGGGTGACCTTCCTCTTTAGCTGCTTTTGTTACTTGCGCAACTTTTGTCTCAGCTACTTCGTAGGTGTAAACCCCACAAACGCCCACACCTTCATTGTGAACTTTTAGCATAATGCTATTTGCCTCTTCCTGAGTCTTGCCAAAAAAACCTTTTAAAACCCAAACAACGAACTCCATAGTTGTGTAGTCATCGTTGTGAATTAAAACCTTATAGCGTGAAGGGCGCTTTACTTTTGTGCGAGAAACTGTTTGAACCCCAGCGTCTCCATTTTCATCACCCTCATCACTCAAGATGGGATTAAAATTGTTTTCGTCAAGGTTTGAAAGTTTAGAAATATAGATATTCACGCTCGTATCTCTTTGTTATTTAGTTGTCCCCTAGTATTATCCCTTTTTCATCAATTGATTACAAGACACGTCTCGCCCACTTGTCTAAAAGTCAGGAAAAAGCTAAGTTTATGTAAAATGAAAGCTTAGGAATCAATATTTTAAGTAAAAAGGAAAAGCTTCATGGCATTTTGGGACTTTTTTAAATTTGACAAAAACGATGCACAAAAAAATAAATTTTATAACCGGCTGCACGAACGCATTGCTTCTCACCTTCCTGCAAACGCAGAGGAAAAAGACCAAGTTATTATGGCCTGTGTGGCGGGGCTCATGGCAAGAGTGGCCTATGTCGATTTAAAAATTGAGTGTGCTGAAAAAGA
>SKIL01000266.1 GCA_007116425.1 Bacteriovoracaceae bacterium
AAAGAATATTTCCCCTCCAGGTTTGCAAATTCTTTTTGTTCTAGCTGAAGTCTTTGCTTTAAATTCATGGGGACCTCCTTATGACTATTTGACCGCTTTCCATTAGGTCAAAGTTGGTAGAAATATACCAACTTAAGTATTCTATACTTATTATTCGCCCAAGTCTATGACATAGGAAAATATGTATTATTTATCTATCAGTATTCAGGTTGTATGTATACCTGGATGTCAGGATCATATTCATCACTTAGGATAGACCGAATTGCTTCGAGTGTTCCAGTGGTCGAGCTAGGACATGTACCACACGCTCCTTGATATTGAACCAGAAGAACCTTGTCTTGATAGCTAATTGTCTGAATGTCACCACCGTCGGCCTGGAGTCCTGGCCGAATCGTTTTGTCAAGTATTGCCTCAATGGCCTTAAGTTCTGGTGGAAGATTTCTTCGTCGCTCGGCCTCAGGGTCGGGATCAAAGTAGTTGGGGTCGTGCTTAGGAAAGTATTCTTGAATTGTCTCGATGACTTTTGTCTCAACTTCCTCCCAGTCCTGATAGCTAAACTTTGTTATTGTTATCACATTATCGTAAAAGTGAACTTGATCAACACCTCTAATTTTGAAAAGCTGATTGGCAAGTTGATTCTCTCCGCATTCAACAGGGGATCGATAGGTAGAGTTTCCTTCTGTCTTAACTGGAGTGGGGGTAATAAACTTTAACGCATTAGGGTTAGGTGTCCACTCTGTTTCAACTTCTATTTGTGATGGGGTATTGTTTTGCCCTTCCATCTCTCCTCCTGGAGCTCTGTCGTTAATTTGCTTGTTATTAAAGTAGTTCGCAAGTTTTGATAAGACCATCGTATAACCTATCTATTTCTTCAGTAGTATTGTAAATTGCAAATGATGCCCTTGCTGTTGCTGTCACTCCTAATCTTTTCATTAGTGGTTGAGTGCAATGATGTCCTGTACGAATGGCAATCCCTTGTTGGTCGAGTAATGTTCCAATATCTTGAGGGTGAGCATTTTCAATCGTAAAAGAAATAACAGCTGATTTGTTTTCTAAGTTTGTTGGGCCTAGAATCTTAAGTTCAGGAATTTTAGAGAGCTTCTCTGTGGCATAATTACATAGAAAAGCTTCATGAGTCTTTATATTTTCTAGACCTACATTATCTAAAAACTTAAAACATTCCTTAAAGGCAATGACGCCTGCTATATGCGGAGTGCCTGCCTCAAACTTATGGGGAAGGTCATTGTATGTAGTACCTTGAAAGCTCACAATATCAATCATATCTCCGCCGCCTTGATAGGGTGGCATTTGATCCAAAATATCGTATTTACCATAGAGGACGCCAACACCTGTCGGGCCGTAAACTTTGTGGGCCGAGAAAGCGAGAAAGTCACAATCTAGGTCCTGTACGTCAGTACGAAGGTGAGCAATACTTTGGGCCGCATCAACTAAGAATTTCGCCTGTTTTGCCTTTTGTCTCGTAAGTGAGATAAAATATTTTATGGGGTTTATGGTCCCTAGTGAATTTGAAATATGGGCCATGGAGACCATTTTAATTTTATCACCATATTGATCGAGGAGCTTTTCAAAGCCTTGAATTGAGATTTCCCCTTGATCAGTGATGGGGATCTCTATCACGTGAGCATTTCTTTTTTGAGCAACCATTTGCCAAGGAACAATATTTGAATGATGTTCCATGGTCGAGATCAGAATGATATCTCCTTCATTAAAGAACTTTTCGCCAAAAGAGTTTGCAACTAAGTTGATGGATTCAGTTGTCCCTTTTGTAAAAATAATTTCTTCTCTTTTGCTTGCATTGATAAATTTTTGAACAATATCACGAGTTTCTTCGTATTGAATTGTTCCCTCTTCACTTAGAGTGTGAACTCCTCGATGAATATTGGCCGCGTCCATCTTGTAGTGCTGGGTAATCTGGTCAATAACAAAGTTATGCTTTAGTGTTGATGCCGCATTGTCGAGATAGATGAGTGGTTTATTTCTAACTAATCTCTCAAGCTCTGGAAAAGCGTTGCGAACTTCAAGTTTTATATAGCTATTCATGTTTATGAACTCACTTTTTCAAAGCGATCAAAGTTATTAAATAAGATTTTAAGTAACCATTTTTCAAGCTTTGGTTTCTCAAGACGCATGATCACATCAGCAACAAAAGCGTGACAAAGCATATTGTAGGCCTTCTCTTTGCTGATTCCTCTAGATTCAAGGTAAAAAATCTCTTCTTCACTTATTTGTCCAATCGTTGCACCATGAGCACATTTAACATCGTCAGCATAAACTTCGAGTTGAGGGCGAGTATTAATTCTGGCCCTTTTGTCGAGTAAGATATTTTTATTAAGTTGTTCTGCATCAACTTGCTGTGCATCTCTTTCGATTTGAACTTTTCCTGTAAATACGGCACGGGACTTGTCGTCAAGAACACCTTTGAAAAGCTGAGCACTTGTCGTGTTGGCCACTCGGTGATCAATAAAACTGAAGTTGTCGACATGCTCTGAATCTTTGGTTGCGTAGAGTCCATCAACCTGGCAATGAGCATTTTTTCCGTTGAGGCGGAAGTTTAAATCATGGCGGTTCATTTTACCGCTTAAGTTCATCGTGAAATTATTTACGATAGCATCTTGAGAGATATTTGCTGTGACTTGCCCAATATGTAAAGCTCCGGCATTGATGAGGCTGACTTTGATATGAGTCAGGTTCGAGTTTTCATGAGCATTTAAGAAAGTGGTATGAACTGATAAGTTCTCAGTAATTTCTTCTTGTTTTCCTAGGAAACATTCTATGACATTTGCATTGGAATGCTTGCAAGCTTCAATGTGCAAAAGGGAAGGAGTAACTTCATGACTATTATCAAATGAGTGGACAATAAAGACAGGGGATTCTTCCTCATTATAGTTTTCAGCAAAGCGAAGGCCAATCACTTGTGAGTAGTCTTGAGAAGCGTGTAAACCAAAATTTAAAAGTGTAAAGGGATTTGAAGTCGAGTCTAGCTCTTCTTCCCAGTTTATGCCTCCCTGTTCACCCTGAATAACTTCAATACCAGAGTGAATCTGTACTCTCTCAGATTGATATCTTCCATTATGGAAGTACAAAAATGAGGCATTTTTAAAGTCATTAGTGATATCGTCAATATAAGGAAGTTGAAAATTCGATTCTGCTTTTTCGCTTAGTAAGGCCACCTTCAAATTTTCGGGTATAAAATTTGGGAGATTTGTATATTTCCAATCTTCCCACTTATTTGTGGGTAAACCTAAACTTAGAAATTTCTCAACTGCTTTTTTCGCAATATTGTTTTTTTCAAGCTTACTATTGAGTGAGAAACCTTGATCTTGTACTAGCCCCAGATTTACCGCTAAGCTTTTTCCGGCATCAACTGAATCTTGATACTTATTTATATTTGTCATGACTTTGCCTTTTTAACCTTTGTGTTAAGCTTGAATCCAGTCATAGCCCTTTGCTTCTAGTTCGAGGGCCAGTTCTTTTCCACCAGTTTTTAAAATCTTACCACCTGAAAGAACATGTACTTTATCTGGGATGATATACTCCAGAAGTCTTTGGTAGTGAGTGACAAGTAAAATGGCATTTCGCTTATTTTTTATTTGGTTTACCCCTTGAGCAACTGTTTTAAGCGCATCAATATCAAGCCCCGAGTCTGTTTCATCTAAGAGGCCAAGTCTTGGGTTTAAAACCGCCATTTGTAAGATTTCGTTTTTCTTTTTTTCTCCACCTGAAAAGCCAGTGTTTACTGGGCGGTCAAGAAATGCTTCCGTCATGTCTAACATTTTGAGTTTCGGTCTTAAGAAGTTTCTAAAGTCGGCCTCGTTCATGCTCGAAACGCCTTGAGCTTCACAGATAGCATTAAACGATTCATGTAAAAAATTAAAGTTTGAGACACCTGGGATTTCGACAGGGTATTGAAAACCTAAAAAGATTCCTTTTTTTGCTCTTTCATCGGCCTCTAGTTCTAATAGATCAATCTCTTGTCTATTGTATTGATATGTGATTTTGCCTTCTGTTACTTCAAATGCAGGGTGACCAGCTATGACTTTAGACAGGGTACTTTTTCCAGATCCGTTAGGTCCCATGATCGCATGAACTTCGCCTGGATTAATTTCTAAGCTGATTCCTTTTAGAATTTCTTTACCATCGACTTGAACGTGGAGATTTTCAACCTTTATCATTTCTATTCCTCTTTTTAGCTATATCTAAATTTATCCAATACTATTTTCTAATTTCATCTCAAGTAATTTTACTGCTTCAACTGAGAACTCTAGAGGAAGTTCCTTAAAAACTTGACTGCAAAAACCATTAACAATGAGTGAAATACATTTTTCCATATCCATGCCTCGAGACTGGAGATAAAAAAGCTGGTCTTCACTAATTTTGGTTGTGGATGCCTCATGTTCAACTGTTGCAGTATTGTTTTTTACATCAATATATGGAAACGTATTCGCACTACATGTACTTCCCACTAACATAGAGTCACATTGTGAGTAGTTTCTTGCATTGGTCGCAGAAGGGAGGATTTTAACCAGGCCTCGATAATTGTTTTCTGACTTCTCTGCTGAGATTCCTTTTGAGATAATCGTCGATTTGGTATTTTTCCCAATGTGAACCATTTTAGTTCCGGTGTCGGCTTGCATAAAGTGATTTGTTAAGGCCACAGAGTAAAAGGCCCCTTGTGAGTTATCTCCAATCAGGTTACAGCTTGGATACTTCCAAGTGATTGCAGACCCTGCTTCAACTTGAGTCCATGAAATGAAGCTATTTTTACCAAGGCAGTTTCCTCGCTTAGTTACAAAATTGTAAATTCCACCTTTACCTTCTTTGTTTCCAGCATACCAATTCTGAACTGTAGAGTATTTAATAGTTGCATTGTCTAGTGCTACAAGTTCGACTATTGCCGCATGTAGTTGGTTCTCATCTCTTTGAGGCGCAGTACAGCCTTCAAGATAATTTACGTATGATCCCTCGTCGGCAACAACAAGTGTTCTTTCAAATTGTCCGGTTTCTTTAGCGTTGATTCTAAAATATGTAGAGAGGTCGAGTGGGCATGTTACTCCTTTTGGGATGTAAACAAATGACCCATCACTAAAAACAGCGCTATTTAAAGCAGCGTAAAAGTTGTCAGTATGCGGGACTACTGTTCCAAGATATTTTTTTACAAGCTCAGGATAAGCTTGAATGGCCTCTGAGATTGAGCAAAAAATAACACCTACTTTTTCGAGCTCTTCCTTATAGGTTGTTCCGACTGAGACTGAGTCAAAAACAGCATCAACGGCGACACCTGTAATTCTCTTTTGCTCTTGAAGTGGAATTCCTAGCTTTTCAAATGTGGCCAATAGTTCTGGATCAACATCATCTAAGCTTTCAGGCTTCTCTTTATTCGTTTTAGGTGCAGCATAATAATAGAGATCCTCAAAATCAATGGCGGGAATTTTTAGTTTTGCCCAATCCGGGTGAGGTAAAGTTTGCCAATGCCTAAATGCTTTTAAACGGTAGTCTAGTAGCCATTCCGGCTCATTTTTCTTTTGAGAGATCCTGCGACCAATCTCTTCATTGAGACCTTTTGGAACCTCCTCTGTCTCAACATCTGCGTAAAAACCGTATTTGTGTTCTTTTTCCAGAATTTCTTC
>SKIL01000243.1 GCA_007116425.1 Bacteriovoracaceae bacterium
AATTATCTTCTCTTTGTGCTAGCATTCTTTCTCTTTGCTCAATTCTTCGATCCATTTGATCTATATTGCTTTGTAGACCTCTACGCCGTGAGCGTAGCGCTCCATCGGGAGTTTGAAGTACTTGATCTACAAAGTTGCGTAAATTATCAAATGCCCCATTTATTTTTTGGCCACCATCAATATATCGACCTGTAAGCACTTGCTCTACCATTTGATAATTTTGCGAAAGTTTACTTTCAAATTGATCAGTATCTAGCTCAAGAAGACCAGACCTTTGAAATGTAACGCCAAGATCACCAAGTCGATATGTTCCAAATTCAGTTTCAATTCCTTGAAATACAACCGATCGAATTCTACTTTCTAGTGTTTGTAGAATAGAATCCCCTCCAAGAGTTCTGGTTGTATCTGTGTTTTCATCAACTTGCTTTTGAGTTTCGATGAATTGTAACATTTGATTGATTTCATCAACGACCTCTTTTACTTTCTCGCTGACGGCCTCAACATCCTCTACAATTTGAACTGTGAACTCTTCACCGGGAGCTGCCTTATTTAAGTTAATAGTGACACCCGGAATGAGTTCTGATGCGGAATTATTTGGAACTTCGATTCTAAAGCCATTTAGCTTAACGACAGCATCATGAGCAGGCCTTTCAAACTCAAGAAAGAAATCATCTTCTCCATCAACAAAGTAAAATTTAGGGAATTCGGCCCTATTCTCATCTCCCGACTCCTCTAGGTTGAGAATGAGTCTCCATGGTTTATCAGAACCACTTCCATCATTTACGATATTTGCAGTCAGTCCATTTGAAGGGTCTCCATTTATAAGTCGCATAACACCATCGAGAGATGCATTACTTCGGTCAACATAGATCTGTTGACTTTCACCGCTCGGGAGACGGTATTGAATATATCCTACTCCAATATAGCTATCACTGCGACTTGCAAACCCGGAGCTCATTGCAGAAGACCTTTGGGCAAGTCTTTCAACCGAAAGTTGATAGTTTCCAGGGATAGCAACATTTCTATCAACATCAACTGTTGCGACATCTTCACGCGTTTCTGTTCTAAACTCTCGAAGGTTTCGGGCAGTTCTAACATCATTCAACTTAGTTCTTACACCTTCAACCTTACCGATCAGCTCATCGACAAGAGATTGTCTCTCTTCGATATTTGCTTTGCGCATTTCCATTCTTTGAACGGGGATTCGCTCTGCTTGCATGATCTGCTGTACAATATCTGGTGGCAGCCCTGAGGCCATTGAACCAAACGAAATTGACAAGATAGTCCTCCTGACGTTTCTTATCTTAAACCTCGTAAAAGAATATCATGTTTGGCGGCATGCGCAATGGGTGGGCATTTCGGCACGTTTTGCTCAGTAATAAACCTTGCAACATATTTATGAGGGTTTAGAATAAAAAAAGGCCGGTTTGGGGCCGGCCTTGATTCGAGGTTATGGGGAACACATTTTGTATTGCGTTCTCATACTATACTGGTCGGGTAATATGGAAAATACTTTAATAGAAAGCTCGGGAATTTGGACAAAAAAGTCAAAGTTCTTTATATATCGGGCACTTGCATATTCATTCTTTTTGCTTTTTCCCATTTGGGCACAAAAAACTCTAGAGCTTCCACTCTTGGCCCAGGTCTTTATCATGGTTCTTTACATCCTATTTATGGTGAGCCAGTGGTTTTTGCTTGGGAAGGAAATTGATTACCGACTAAAAATCTACTTTCGCGTCAACTCCTCTATGGATCGAGTCATTTATCGATTGTTGCTTGGGATGATCGCAATGCTTTTGTATTTCAATCTATTGTCATTTTTAGACAGCAAGTGGATATACAATAGCTTTTGGCTAACTTGGGTTGCTTTGGGATTGTTTTATTCGTGGCCCACGAGAGGTCGAATTATTAGGGAGTCAGTCTCTTCAAACTTTGGAGAGTTTTATTATTTGGATTCGTTTGAAAAAACATTAGTTGGTCTAATTTTGGTTATGTTTGTTTTTTCAATTCCCGAGTTGCCAATGCTTGGCTCTAGAGAGGGCCTACAGCTTTTCTTTGATCCGCAAGAAGCTTTTAGTACGCAGGTTTGGAATTTCCTTGTAGTTAATTATTATCCATTTCAAAGGTATCCAGAGCTTCTAAATATTGCTTGGTCGATGCATTTTTATGTCGTTGGGCTCGGGTTATTTTTATTATGTTTTTATGCTCTTTTGAGATTTTTTGTGTCTCGTAGACTTTCCCTCCTTGGTGTTTTTGCGCTTATTTCTTCATGGTCGTTTTCAAAAATAATGGGAGCTGATTACGGTGCCGCTCTGGCCACAACCTATTCTCTTTTTTGGGTGTGGTCGATGCTTTGGGTAACTAAAAGTGGTACCTATAGATCGGGGTTGTTTTTAGGATTGATCAATTACTACGGCGTTTTATTAAATCAGACACTTGTTTTTTTGGTATTCATACAGTTTGCTCTCTTGTATTTCTTTTTTCTTTCGGACAAAACGACATGGTTTAAAAAGCAAATGTTTAGATATGCTCTTTTTGGGCTCTTTCTCTGCCTTGGTGTGACGTTAGTTAACCTTGAAAAATTCGAAACTCTGCGTCCCCTATCTTTGCAATACTGGGATCACTTCATTTACTTGTTTAATCGTAAGTCTATTTATGCTTTGTCGTTTATGGGAGTCTTATTAATGCTCATTAAGTTGGCTTCGCCCAATTTGGGTGTGCTCAAAACTTTTCAAATCGATCGTCACAGGAGTCTCGAGTTTCTCTCAGCGATTATGTGCTTATTTGCTTATGCACTCATCTTCGAGCGCAATTTAGTGTCTGAGTTTAGCTTGGTTTGGATGTTTGCCTTTATGAGCATTATACCTCTAGAGTTTATATTTCAGTCGATCTCAAGATTGAGATCCAGGAGAAATATGATTTATGTGGCCTATATTTTAATTTGTTTATTGGACTCCCATTTTGAAGGACGGGTCAAAATATTCATTGATACCCTACTTTAAATTAGACATTTATCCGTCGTTGAATTTTTTTATTTGATTTTGAGAATATGTGGTAGAATTTAGCTTGGGTCATGGAATTAGACCAAAGGAGTTTATCTGTTTAGATCAGGAATAACTCGTCAGCTTTATCAAAAATTTATCACTTCTTATCACCTCACACGTTCAGATGTTTTGCATTGTCCTTACGTTCTTGTCTCCCAGGATGACAAAGATGTTAGGTTGTTGACACAAATGGCGGTCAGTGAGTGGGATGACGAAAGCGCTTTAGCGGTTTCGGCCACGAGTTGTGGTGAAGTGGAATTGATAGTATCTGACGTCTAGAAGACGAACCGCCGGTGTCCTTTTTTGAAGGTGTCATTCTGACATTTCTCTGACATATACCTAAAAAAAGAGATTTTGGATGATAGCTTGACGATTAAACTTCTTTAACCTCCTTACACGAGCTGTTTTACGAATTTGAAAATGTGAATAACTTTTAATAATAAGAAGGTTTAAAGTGTCAAAAACTTGGCGAGATAAATAATTAGCAATTAAACTTACGCTTTAAGTGATTAAAATAATTGTAACCAGAGTGAAAGACTAGGTTTTGATTTTTTTTTTAGTTATTGTTGAAAAATGTGGAAAACTATAGCGATAAATGTGGAGAAAAATTTAAAGTCAAGTTTTTTGTGGAAAATAATTAGATCTATGGGCTCCATATAATATCATAAAGAGATGATAGAAATAGCGGGAAAGCAGGTCAAAATGGCAAAAATTAACAAAGTATTGATAAATCATATAAGTCAGGAAGCGATTGAGTGGATTCAGTCCTACTCTGGTTCTACTTCTAAAGAGGAGCTTTGGGCTGAACTTGGTGTGTCGCACAAGAAAGATAAAAGTGTCGTTACGGAGTTAGACCTAAAACTGTCAAAGATGACATTTGATATTTTAAAAGAAAGTGGTCTTTTAGAAGAGAATGCATTTTTTTGTGAAGAATTAAGTGACCGGCCTGAGCTATCTTTTCCAACATTTATATTAGATCCAGTGGATGGCACTCGAGAGCTTGTTCGTGGAATGGATGAGTGGTGCTACTCTTTGGCCTATATGGCCTCGATGAAGATAAGTGATAAAAGCAATCTTGGTTGGATTTATGCTCCACAAATAGGTCTTTCTGTGCAGGATGAGGCATTGGTATGGAGAGACTCGCACCTACCTCAAGCTGAAAAGCCTTGGTTAGGACTGGTGAGTAGAAGTGAGTGGGAGAAAGGCTTTTACGAAGCTCTAGATGTCGAAGATTATATCAATATATCTCCAAGGGGGAGCATTGCTTTGAAATTGGCAATGTTGGCAATTGGATCATGTGACTTTGTGGTGTCTCGAAACCCTAAAAATATTTGGGATATCGCTGCTGGTACAATTCTATGCTCCCGAAGAAATATAAAACTCTACAATCTGGAAGGTGAGATTGAGTTCTTAGATCAACAACTCATTGATGGGCCGCTTTTGTGGTGTAGAGAAAACTATTTCTCAGAGCTCAAATCAATTTTGAAAAATTTAGAATAACAACTGTCAAATTGACCTATGTATCCTCATAGTCTGATGGATTAAAAGGATATGAAAAGTTGGTGCAAGATGATTGTTGGAACAAAAGAAAATATAACAAAGATTACGAAAGTTTATTCAAGCTCCGATGTAATTTTAATGCTGAGAGGTGAAACAGGATCTGGGAAATCCTACTTGGCAAGGTGGATTCACGAGCAATCAAAGGGAAAGCAAGTACCTTTCGTGCACCTAAACGCGGCTTCTATTCCAAGCACTTTAATTGAATCAGAACTCTTTGGTCACGCAAAGGGCTCTTTCTCAGGAGCTCAGGTGGACTACCCTGGAAAAATTAAATTAGCACAAAGAGGGACGCTTTTTTTAGACGAGATAGGTGAGCTTAGTTTGGAGTTACAGGCAAAGCTTTTAACATTTTTAGATACGAAGTGTTTTTACTCCGTAGGCTCTAACAAAGAAACAATTTTTTCAGGCTCGATTATTTTTGCTACCCACAAAAACTTAGAGGAACTGGTAGAAAGGGGAAAGTTTCGAGAGGATCTTTATTATCGGTTGAGGACATTTCAGGTTTACATACAAGGTCTTAATGAGAATAAGGCCAAATTAAAGCATTATTTAAAAAGATTTTTAATCGAGGCGAATAAGAAGTATCAAAAGGATATTATCCTCAGTGATGAGGTTAATAGCATACTAGAGTCTTATGATTGGCCTGGAAATCTAAGGGAGCTGAAGGGAACTTTAGAATATATTGTTGCAATGAGTTGTGAGCACGTTGCTAGGTCAGAAGACCTTCCAAACTGGCTAAATAAAAGAGAGGGCTCTAACCGCCTGTTGTTTACTCAAAGTGATGATTCGTACCGAGCTGCTCTTGAGGAGTTTGAAAAAAGATTTTTTAATCAAGCACTTAGGGATAGGCATGGTAGAATAAACCAAACAGCGAGAGAGATCGGTGTGAGTAAGACCACACTCATTGCAAAAACTCGTAAATATGGTATTAAGAGCGCAGCATCATCATTATAATTGACGCTTTGGGTGAAAATCTCTGACAATTGAGAGAGTATGAGTTTTAAGGTTAAAGATTTTTATTTTAAAAAAGCAAAGAAAGAAAAG
>SKIL01000226.1 GCA_007116425.1 Bacteriovoracaceae bacterium
GAAGGTGAAGGTGAAGGTGAAGGTGAAGGTGAAGTTGAGGGTGAAGGCGAAATAGAAGGCGAAGTCCAAAGCGAAACCGGAGAAAGTGGTGTTGATGGGGATAACAGCCAGAGTAGTGGTGACACTCAGTCCGCAAATGGCGGAGAAAGTACCACCAGTGGTGAAAACACACAACAGACTCAAGCTGACACTGCTTCCAGTAACGAGGGAGCACAAACAGCGAGAGAACCTGCTCAAAACCCATCTCAGAGTATCGATCCCGAAACCTTAACACCAGAGCCTCACTATATGGATCATCAACTAAATAATGGAGATACAATGCGGATTCATTACAATTATGAGCGCATTCCAGCATCAGCGCCAGGCTCCTTTATGAATATCGAGGACATTGATCTTAACTTTGATATCTATCATTATCCGGAGAGTATTACACATAATGGACAAACCAAAAGACCACGTGGTTTCTGGGGAGCTCTAGGAAGTGCGGCCTTTAATGCTCTCTTTCCTACGGTCGAAGCCTCTAGGCAGTGGACTCAGCTTGGAGTTGGTGGAATTGCAGGTGCAGCAGGCTTTATGATGACATATGAAAATAGTGTCCCAAGGTGGATTAATACCCCTGGGCAACGAGCAGCATTCTTTGGCGCCAGTGGACTCTTGGCCTATGCTGCCGCTAATAGTCTTGGCAATACTGCAGATGACTTAAATAAAAATGCAGACAACTATGAAAGTCTTGCTAACCGACTCATTGGCATTACAGATCATGATTCTGCAAGATATGAGACCGCTCTAGACTCAAACCCCTATCGCTTTGGGTCTGGAGGAGCACCAGACAGAACAACAAGTAGTCGCCCCACAAACTGCGTTACTAACTCACGTCATGGTGGTCGAGTTGATAAGGACTGTGCATGCATCGAAAATAAAACATGCCAGCAAGCTCCAGTTATAAATCCAGAGTTTCCAGGTGTTAACTTTCCCGAACTACTTTCAAGTGGTGCTCAAGAGGTCGGTCGTACGTATAATGATATAACACATGGTAACGCCGACTCAGCTCGAGTTAGACAGCAGAGATTAGCGGATCGAAATAACGCTATTCGAAGGGCCAATCGACACATTCAGGATCAAATGAATAAGCGAGGTGCAGGTGTAGACTTTGAGGCCCAAGAACAGAGAGCTAAAAATGCGATTATGAGTGCAGTGAAAAGAGATTTACAAAACATGGGACCTCAACAAAGAAGAGACTTTGGCCAGCTATTAGGGTCAATAGGTGCTGGCGTAGGAAGTGAAAACCGAGAGAAACTTGAAGATGGCTCGCTCTTTGCCGAAGAATCTGGAATCTCTTCAGCACAAGAGAGTCAATCAACACCTGTTCAAAGAGAAAAGAAAAATGATGACCCATTTGCAGGCTTTAGCTTTGTTGGAGGCACTCAAAACTTTGAAGACCCTGAAGAAGTTGCGCGCTCAATGGCCAGTTATAATTTTGATAATAACGGAAGAAGTGAAATCTCTCCAGACAACGGACAAAACATCTTCAATATGATCTCTACGAGATATTTTAGAAGTGCCTACCCTATATTCTTTGAAGAAAAGAAAGATTAATTGCAAATACTTGGCCCCACAAATGTGGGGCATTTTTTAGCCCTTTAATCTCTTTTGAATTTGCTCAAAACGACGAGAAGAAATCTTATTTGCGCCATTGGAGGTCTGGGCCGCCATCTCACGCATTTGTGTAACTCTTTCTCTCCCAGGAGGATGGGTACTTAAAGCATCCGCAAGGGGGGCCATCAAAGAGCTCTGATCACGTTGAAATTCTTGTTCCATGACAAGTAATCTCTCATAAAAGTTTCCAATATAGTCCTTGTGATATCCGGCCTGATGAGAAACTCGGAAACCTATCCGATCAGCTTCCATTTCGTCCTCTCGAGAGTGGGCCATAAAAGCAAACTTTTGAATCAGCAGTCCACCGGCAGCACCGGCCGCAGCTCCATAAGCTGAAATTCGACGCATACACTCTCTATCGCCTTCAGAGCAAACTAATCGAGATAGTCCATAGCCAGTTGCTCCACCCAATAAGGCCCCTCCAATTCCATAAAGAAGAGATCGACTTTGTTGTCGCTGGGCCTCATCAATTCGATGAGCTGTATGCCTTGCCATAACATGCCCCACTTCATGACCAACAACACCAGCTAACTCAGCTTCAGTTTCGGCCATGAGGATAAGAGGCTTTGTGACAAAAACCGTTCCAGCAGGAAGAGCAAAAGCATTAATATGCTCACTATCGACTACGCTAAAATTATACTTATAAGGATTCCCTACTAAATTATTGGCCTCGACAATTTCTTGTCCCAAAGATGCAATATAACGTTGAGCTTCTGCATCCTCTAAAATAGGATACTCTTTTTTCATCTCGGGTAGATACTCTTGAGTCATTCTTATTTCATCTTCAACGCTCAAAGAAGTTTCCCTTCCAGCTTGATCACCCTCACGATATCGATGTTTAGTTGGAGAAGAGCAACTCGCAACAAGAAATGGAGCAGCAATGAGAAAGGCGCGACGACTAGCGGGCCGAGAAACGACAGACTGAAGTTCTTTCTTTAAAAGCTCTAGGTTTTTATTTTTTGAATCATACATAATTATTAACCTCATATCTGGTTTTATTAATTCTAACCAATAAGCGATTAAACGCAAGATATTACCACCAAAATTAGAATGAGAATAAATCTGACCTTGGCAATTTAAACTGCCAAGTATCAAAACAATGATTCCCATTGAAATACTAATAAATGAGTAGAGACAAGGCTTACCAAATACACAAGAAGCTAAAATGACAAACAAGTTAACCTACAAACTACATTTTCCTCAAAAAATTAACTTTAATAAAAAGAAAAGGCCCCGATAATAAATTAAGCTCGCAACAGAAGGGATCGCAAATGAAAAGCCACCCGATGTATTTCCATGAAGTCTTACAGGAAATCATCATAAATTCATTCATACCAATGTATGTTTATATAGCTATTCCAGTTGTTATGTTTTTCATTTGGACAAATATAAACCTCTTAAAAAACAAAAAACAACTTTCCACCATTTTTCATCTAGTGGAACGCCTTGAGTCAACTGCAATGCTTATCCTTACACCTGAAGGAAGGAGAATCAAAAAGCTTAGATGAACTTGTTGGCGAAATGATGTCGAAAAAGCAATCTTACTATGATGAGGAAATATATATAAAATGCCTAGAAGATGAATCAAAACACAGGTTTTTCCGTCTTATAATCAGTGCGCAATATCATAATAACAAAATTGATTTTTTCATGTGTATTCTCAAGGATATTAGCTCAGACATTGCTCTAGATAAAGAAAGACAGAAAAATTATTATCAATCTAAGATGGTATCAATCAGTGCGATGGCCGGTGCTCTGGCCCATGATATCAACACACCTCTATGTACGGCCCTGCTCTGTATCGAAGCACTAGATAGAACAGACAGTAATAAAAAATCAAAAGAGTCCATCATTTACTTAAATCATACTAAACAGTCTATTGAAAAAATCTCACAAATAACACAGGCCTTTAAAAAGCATGCCTACTACAATTCTATTTCAAATGAAAAAAACGAGATTGAAATTATTGAGTTTTTAGGTGAGATCATTACGATTTGCAATTTAGATCTCAGAGAGCATGAAATAAATGTGGAGTTAATGAGTTCATACAAGTCTATTCACTGTAAAGTCACCCCTGATCTCCTTTCACATACCTTAATCAACTTAATAAAAAACGCTAAAGACGCCATTAGCGATTTAAAAGATAAATGGATTAAAATTAATGCAGACATAGAAAAAACAAAACATGACCTTACTTTAAAAATACGAGTAACTGACTCTCGTCAAAGTTTACCAAAAGAAGCTCAAGAAAAAATCCTACATCCAAGCTTTAAAACAAAAGAACATACTCTGGAAAGTAATTTTAGTATGGGAATTATCCAGGAGAATTTAATTAAGATAAATGGTGAAATGAACTATGAAAAATATAATGGGCATTCGTCCTTTGTAATAAAAGTTCCTATTAACCTTATTCAGGTAAAGGAGAACACAGATGACAACGGCAAAGTCGCATCTTGACATTTTAGTCGTCGAAGATAACCAAAGCTTTTGTGAAATATTAAGCTATGGGCTAAGAGCGAAAGGACACAGCGTAACAAGTTATCCAAATGCAAAAGCTGCTTGTGACCACCTCGGTCAAGAGAACATAGACCTGATTATAAGTGATATAAAAATGCCAGGAATGAATGGAATTGAGTTTCTTCACAGAGTGAGAAGAAGTCGTCCAGAAATTCCCGTTATTCTCATTACAGGGTTTAGCAATATCATTGAAATTCAAGAAGCTTATGAATTAGGGGCAAAAGGCTTTCTTTCAAAGCCATTTAATAATGAGCAATTACACGAGGCCATTATGAACTCCGTTGGTGCTGACAGATATCAACCGACACAAGAGCAAGCCCCACGCAAAACTTTAAAAGATAGAACTGATTTTTTCGCTATTCCGATTGAAAACTTTATCTCGGGTAAAAAACTTCTATTTCCAATATATTTAGCTCTATCAGAGTCCAAACTAGTCAAAGTTGCCAATCGCGGAGAAGATATTCCAACTGATCAAATTGAAAGACTCGGCCAAAAAGGAATTTTAGAGTTTTATATTGAAAACATAGATGTCCAATCTTACTTTAATGCAAATTTAAAAATTACAGGTTCTTTATCAAAAACCAAAGCAATCTGTCATAAAAGAAAAATAAAGTTCCTCAATACATCAATAAAACAGATTCAAGACTTTACCATTAGGAAAGATCTTGACCCGGATCTTTATAGTGTCACTCAAAAATCACTAGAGCATGCACTGAATTACCTTGCACAAACTCAAGATGGCTTTTCGATGCTTGAGGACTTGATTAAAGACTGTGAGTCCCTCCAGTCTCATACTTTATTTGTAAGTTTTCTAAGTACATTAATTGCGAAACAAATTGGATGGACATCACCTCAAAGGCTATTACTGGTGGCATTAGGAGGTTTTTTTCATGACATCGGCCTCGCTGAAATCCCGGAAGAAATTTGCAAGCAGCAAGATAAAAACCTCCTTTCTCTACAAGATTATAAAGATTATCAACAGCATCCACTTTTAGGAGAAAAAAATATTCAAAAGCTTAACTCATACCCCGAAGGTTTAGATCAAATTGTGGCACACCACCACGAGAGAATTGATGGTTCAGGTTTTCCACATGGTTATGGCAGAGTAAAAATTCATCCTGTAGCAAAAATAATTGGACTAGCAGATGAGTTTGCCCATATTTTGAACGAAAAAAAGAAAGCACAAAAATCTGGGATCTCGAAACTTGTTATTGAGGAATTACAAAGAAGCCCTACAAGCTTTGAACATGAGCACCTAGACGCCCTAGTGCATCTTTTTGACAAGAAGAGAGTTGTTTTAAAGAACGTTATTTAAATAAAACTACTATCTCTGAATTCAACGGCAACCAGGTCAATCAAACTGAGTCTAAGAAGTTTCACCGAAATGTTCTCTAAAAATAACCCGTCAAACATCAATTGTTCACGACCATTATACAAGATTGACCGTTGATATTGATATTTATATTTA
>SKIL01000213.1 GCA_007116425.1 Bacteriovoracaceae bacterium
AATTCCAGAAAACCCTTTTATATATACCTTCTTCGTAGATTTTTTTGGAGAGCTCAATGACCCGACAGTCACTGAAGCGATCGATGAATTAAAAAAACACTGTGAGTTTTTTAAAATTTTAGGATATTACAAAAGCTCTGGTCTCTAGATTTAAGAGACCTTCTTATAAACTAATTCCTCTAAAGATGCTTGAATTTCAGATTTAAAGTCACTAGGGTCAAGAACTTCGACACTGTCACCTAAACTAATAATCCAATCTACAAGCTCTTGCGATTTATTAACAGTTGCGGCCCAAATTGTTTCACCTCGGTCATTTGATATCACATAAGGCCTTCCTAAAAAATGAGAAGACTCTTTTTCATCAAATGAATCAAAGTTCTTTATTTTCAATACGAGACGAATTGACTGGTCACTCAAGCTCATAATAGAGTCAATAAATTCCTTAACTTCAAATGCGCTATAAAAAGGCTTGTAAGGCTTTTTTTGGATCTCAATATTTTTGATATTAGCTAATGGTGTGAAAATTAGACAGTGTTCAGAGCTCTCCTCACCAACTAAATGAATCTCTGATTCGACAAAAATCAGTTTATGTGGATAAACACTTATTTCATTTTGCTTCAATTGAACTTTTATTAGATGATTCTTTCGAATCGCCTTTTCAATTTTACTACTATGAATTTTCAAATTATCGGGAGCCGAAAGTGCTTCCTCTCGGTATTTAATATTTTCAATGGACTTTGATAAAGATTCAAACTCATGAGATGAGCATTTATAATCAATCTTTTTCCAAAATAGAGAGCTCTCTTTTTGATCTGTCTTTTGTGTTTCTCTAAGTTCTAAAAGTGATAACCATTCGCCCATAGAAAACTTAAAGTTGAACTCTGGAAGTTCTGATGGAAAGCAGATCCATTGCTTCTCATTTTTAACCTCAATAAATATATCTAAGTTAAATACCTCATTAATGAGAGAAATGGCATCAATCAACGCCTTGTCTGAGCTCCCAGTAATGCTCTTAACCTGCTCCAGCTCCATAGGAGGCGTATAAGACTCAAAAGTGGCCAATAGATTATATATGTACTTATCAAAAATCAATGACTTAGACATTCAAATTTCTCCTATACATAAAACCGGATTACCCGTACTTTCCGATCGGTTTTTCACGCTCAAAACTTTACTAAAAAGATCAAGCTTAAAGTAATAAATGGCGCCAGGTATCGCTTTAGGTTAAAATACAGAAGTTATGTTTTATGAAAAATTCTTAAAGAATCCATTTTTTATGATTGGCCTTCTGATGATGTTTATCTTCGTCTGGAATCTCAATCAAGAAGATGGAATGTTTGCACGCAGGGCCGAAATTTTGAAAGCGCACTCTTGCCATGCCGCCCTCGTAAAACTAAAACGAGAGATACCGGCGAATTGGACAATCATTTGTAATGCCAACAATATGGAAGTCACGATAAAGAAAAATATCGAAAAGTCGTCTTTGGCCGAAGGTGTAGATTTAAAAGAAGTTCTCTATAGAGAAATGGCAAATGATCTCATGCATCTCGCAAAAAAAGCCCCTAATGATAATTTAGAGCGAACAGACTATATCGTGGTTAAAATACTTAACCCCAAACTAGACATTCACGCCTTAACAGAGGGGCGGTACCTGGCCCGACTGGCCACTCTAACCGAGCCAAGAATCATGGCAGAACATCTTAGAGCAACGGTACAAGTACAAGAAAGACCCCACTAGTGAGGCCAGTCAGGTTCAGATTTAAACGTGATGATACGTCCATCACTTAATCGAATTGAGTATTTATAGGCATGTAGATCAATTTTTCCAGTCTCTATTTTTTCACTTGTTCTTTTTTTAGTGTAAAAGTTTTCATATAAGTTATCACCACAAATAGGATGACCTAAAGAGGCCAGCTGGGTTCGAATTTGATGGCGATGCCCAGTCTTTAATTTGATTTTGAGTGAAGTTGTATCAGTAATTTCATCGTATTTTGAATTGATAATTTCTAAAATACCTAAACTATATTCTCCCCTCTTATGCTTTTCCATATCACTTTCACGAACTGCCTCCTGCCTAGAACCTCGTGGTCCGTAGGCACGTAAATAATGGCAAACCTCACCAGTCAGCTGACACTTCCTCTTTACTCTAGCATAGTAAATTTTCTCAGTTATATACTGATCTCGATTTTTAAATATCTCACGTGTTAAATTGGGATCTTTACAAAAAACAAGAACACCACTTGTTTCAAAATCTAAGCGATATAAAAGTCCTTTTTCCTTGTCTCTTTGAGAGTACTGAGAAAAATATGTTGAATGACCACTTGCTCTCAAAAAGCTTAAACAGTTTAAATAGTCCTCATAGCCCCCAGCAATACAATGAACAAGAGAGGGTTTCTCAAGCGCAAACAAAGATGAAGATTTATCTTCAATAACCTTTATTTCTGGACCTTTATAAAAGGGAGCAATCATCCCTGCATTCGTTAAATCAACTGGTAATTCAATATGATCTTTCTTTGAAAGAAAAAAAGAGATTTTCTTTTCAAGTAAGTGTTTAGGTAAGTATTTCTTTTGTTGAGAGGTTGAAATCGAATAAAGGTTTAAATAGGCTTTTAAGCTTAAATTTTCAATTTCTTTTGTTTTAGGCCAAGGACAAATCATTTACCTTGACCTAACTTTATGTCCACCACGGTTGATATGTTGTTTCCTGATTGTAAACTCCACCCTACGACTGAGTTCCTGTCTTCTTTCATAGCTAAGTGAAGCGTCGTCAACCGGGTCAGAGTCACCAAAGAAAATCGTAATAATTCGATCCGGGCTTACTCCTCTTCTTGCTAACGAGCGTGAAACGGCCATAGCTCGATCAGCTGAGAGCTCAAATGCATCTCGATCTTGACCATTAGATGAAACTTCTCCGATACTGGCATGACCCTCAACATATATTGTCCAGTTTTGCTCAGTCAGCATTTGAACTAAGCGATCATAGACTTCAACTGTAACTCTTTCTGGTTCAATTGATCCTTCCTTAAAGTATATTTTGTCTTGAACCTTAACTCTAATCCCTTCAGGCATCTCAAAGACTTCAACATTTTCACTCAATTGATACTCATAAAGATCATTTCTCATTTGTCTAAGATCTTCTTCGGACTCGCGATTGATTTCATGCTTATCTAAAAGACCTTCCGTTGTTAAAAAATCAATTGGAAATGGCTGAATTGGCTGAGCAGAGTCAAGCATCGTTGGCGCATCATCAGGAGACTTCCCCTCTTGAATAACCTCTCCGTACTGAAGAACATTTCCACCAAAAGCATTTCGAATCGATCCCAATGCCGCTTCATACTTTTCAGTTTCTGTTTTACAAAAAGATAAAAGGAGAACGAAAAAGGTCAGAAGAAGAATCGCCAAATCGGTAAACGTCCCCATCCAGCCGGGTAGCCCGGGAGGTGGACAGGCAGGTGGTTTCTTTTGTGACTGTGCCACATCACCATTACCGGTATTTTCTTGTTGTTCGTTATTTTCTTCGGCCATTTTCCTTCTTCCTTAAAGGTGGCAAGTTTACTCTTCGACTTCTTCTTTTTCTCTTTCAGCTGGTGGTAAGAAAGCACTTAACTTCTCTTTAATGAGTCGAGGGTTTTCTCCCGCGACAATTCCCAATGTTCCAGCAATAATGATATTCATTTTGGCCACTTCTAACTTTGATCTGAATGCTATTTTATTTTTAATTGGGTTAGCAAAAATATTTGCAATACATGCACCGTAAAATGTTGTTAAAAGGGCAATCGCCATGGCCGGACCAATGGCAGCTTGATCAGATAAATTCCCTAACATAATAACAAGACCAATCAGGGTTCCAATCATACCAAAGGCCGGACTATCAACTGCCATCCCGTCAAAAACATCCACTCCAACCTTATGTCTTTCCTCCATCGCATCGATTTCTAGCTGCAAGATGGCACTTATAACTTCAGGCGGCCTATTATCTGCGGCCAAAGTCATGGCCTTCTTCAAGAAAGGATCTTCTATGGGAACTTTTTCAAGTGCAAAAACCGACTCTCTTCGAGCAGTTTCTGCTAATTGCCCGATACTTTCAATTGTTTCCTTTGGATCAGCTGGTGCGAAAAATACTGCCTTCATAGCGTAACCAGAAATTTTTTGAAGCACTTCAATTGGCCACTTAATAAAGGTTGCACCAATTAATCCTAGGCAGACAACGAGGACTGAAGGAATGTCGATGAAGGCCAGAATGTCTCCCCCAGCAATAATCGCACCGAGAACAGCGGAAAGGGCCAAAACAAGACCGATAATTGTTGCAATATCCATACATTCTTCCTTGATGACGGATCAAAGTTTAATATTCATCTAATGTATGTATCGGAAATTTAATAAAGGGCTTGAGGGTAAAATGTGAAAAATACAATTTTACCCATTAAAAACAATAACCGAGAAAATTACT
Source organism: Bacteriovoracaceae bacterium (assembly GCA_007116425.1). GTDB lineage: Bacteria > Bdellovibrionota > Bacteriovoracia > Bacteriovoracales > Bacteriovoracaceae > SKIL01. The sequence continues at coordinate 4,451 of SKIL01000213.1, forward strand.
TTGAGAAATAAAAGTAAAAATGCGAAGCAAATGCTATCTATGACTCAAACATTGACTGCTCGAGGTATCTCAACATAGATTCACGAAGAGTTTCCATATTGATCTCTTCTCCGTCTAAAAGAAGTTCTTTTTTAATGAATTCGACAGGAAAACCTGTCATTTCGGAAAGAGTTTTCAGCGAAACATCCTGTTCTGGCCGAACTTGATCTTGCACTCCATTGCATGCTACACCATTAATCATAAACACTCCTTTGTTTATTTGATCATTATGGCCAAGATAACGCCCTTTCATGGGCACCAAGAAATCATATCGACGAGATCATTTTAATGTCAACTTTTTGTAAACCAATCTCGTGCATGTGTAAGTTTTTTTTAGGTTTTAAATTGAATAAAAACAAGCCGTTGTAAAACAAATTAGATTTAAAACTAATTTAAGGCCTGTAAAATACTACTAAGCTTCTTGAGCATCTCTTCATACTCATCATCTTCTTCACTATCAAGGGTGATGCCTCCTCCGGCCCCAACCGTCAATTTACCACTCACCCAGTCGAGTTCACCCGACCGTATATTTATACTCGCACAAACATTTCCTTGATAAGCGAGAATGGTAGACCCACAATAAAACCCTCTCGGCCTAGTTTCTAGAGCTTTTATTATTTTCATCACTCTTTTTTTAGGTGCACCGGTAATACTTCCACCTGGAAACAACCCTTTGATTAAGTCGTAAAGATAAACACTATCTTCACTTAAATTGAGCGAAGTTAATAAAAGAGAGTATTGATGAATAAGACCTGGGGCAATTAAAGGTTTCTTCTTAGCAATAATATGTACTGGAGTTAATTTGATTCGACCTAAATCGTTTCGAAGAAGATCAGTAATCATATATAGCTCGGCCTGGTTTTTTTGAGAGTTTTTAAGCTTTTCCCACATGGTAAAAAAGCAATCACGGCCACGCTCAAAGGGCATCGTCCCCTTTATGGGCATTGACCAGACATCAAGTCGGGAATCTCTTTTACTTAGCCTAGATTGAAACAAGCATTCCGGTGAGTTACTAATTAAGCTAAATTTTTGCTTTGGAAAAATTGATGCATGAGCATATGCTCCCAAGTTAGAAGGTTGAGAAAATAGCTGGTGAATAATTTTCTCTTCAATCAGGCCATCCTCACATACAGACTCAA
>SKIL01000194.1 GCA_007116425.1 Bacteriovoracaceae bacterium
GCAGACGACGACTCGAGATAAAGAGTCGTCGTAACTTATTTCAAAGTCGATGTCTTGGTACTCAAACCAATAAGTATTTGTATCGCAGTCGCATTTATTTTTATAGCGTGGTCGAATATCGTACTTGATAAGTTCCTCGATGATTTTTTGAAGTGAACAGGACTCTTCGGCGCAGAGATGAAAATCTACTTGAAGCTTTTTTGTCACTTCTTTAGGCCATGAAACAGTATAGATTTTATGTTCCGCTTGGCCAATCCACGAATCATGATTATTCACTTTCGTCCATGGTGTATCGGCCTGTGGAATATAGGGTTTAATATCAAGGATCGGAGTTGCATCAACTAGATCGTGACCGCGAATTAAGATTTTTGTTGGTTGGAGGCCATCTCCTAGCAAAACTTTTTCAAGCTTTACTAAACTCAAACCTATCGGGTTGGGACGTGACGGAGAGCGGGTTGCAAAAGTACTTACTCTTTTGTTTCCACCAAGTCTTGGAGGTCGTACTGTCGGAGAGATTTTATCTCTATGATAAAGATGCAACCAACTGATAAGCCAGAGGTACCCTATATTCTCTAAGTCTCTCAACCATTCGGCCGCACCAAAAGATGGGTTCATGATGAGTTCTCCCGGTAGGGATGGAGCATGAGCACCTTGTCGAGGCAGTCCAAATTTTGCTTTTAATGGCGATTTCAAGTGGCCAATAGAGCACAGCGATGAGTTAGAGATACTTGTTAATTCCTTAGACATAAAAAAAGACCTTTCAAAAAATGATGAATACAATACACTATATTTCTGAGAAAATGAAAAAATGTTTTATAGGAGAGACCGTGAAACTTATTGCAATCAGCGCTATGGGAAAGCACAGACAAATAGGACTCAACGGGGATCTGCCTTGGCGGAATCCTGAAGAGTATAAGCACTATGAGGATACTGTTCGCGGACACTTTTTGATTGTTGGAAGAAAAAATTATGAATCTCATAAAGAAGATATAAGAATTGGAAAACCTCTCGTTGTGACACGTAATCCGAACTTTCGTCCAGAATGCGGAGCGCCTGCTTTTCAAGATGTAGAAAGTGTTTTGGATTATTTAAAGAAAGAGAATGTGAATCGCGCTTTTGTTATTGGAGGTGAGGGAATTTATTCACTCTTTTTACCAGTTGTTGATGAAATGCTTCTTTCTTTCGTCGATTACGACGGGGAGGCAGATACTTTTTTCCCAGAGTTTGACCAGGCAGATTGGGAAATTGTAAAAAAAGAAGATCGAGGAAGTTATTTATTTTGCCATTACAAACGCATCTAATGGGTTAGTTTAGATGCTAGATAATCTGCAAGTTTAAAGATATGTCGCTTTTTTTGAGTGTCCATTTTATCGAGACTTTTGACCATCAATGACATTCTTGGGTTTGACTTGAAAAAGTCTCTATTCCGATTGATAAACTGCCAGTAAAGCCCGTCCATGGCCTCCATCCATTCGCCCTTTGGGTAATTGCCCATTTTTTTCAAGTAGTTTGATCCTGAAATATAAGGTTTTGTGGCAAAAAGTCCACCATCGCTGAATTGTCCCATTCCAAAGACATTGGGTCCCATAACCCAATCAGATGAGTCGACAAACATTTCCATAAACCACTTATAAACTTCTTGGGGGTGAACTTGTAAAAGCAGCATGAAATTACTTAGAACCATAAGTCTTTCAATATGATGACAATACCCCCAGGTTTGTGCCTTTCGAATGGCCTCGTCAATTGGAGGGACTCCTGTTGTTGCGCTATACCACGCTGGAGTTAGTTTTTTATGATGCTCGAAGAAGTTAGATTGCTCTTGCTCTTGCCCATATTCTTGGTACACTCCGCGCACAAATTCACGCCAGCCAATTACTTGGCGAATAAATCCCTCTACACTATTTAAGTTTGTAGGATTTAAATTTCCTATTACTTTTGCGACAACTTCTTTAGGCAACAGATGTCCAATATTGATCATGGGAGAAATCACAGAGTGATAGAGAAAAGGTTCAGACTGTTCGAGTGCGTCTTGAAAATCACCAAAATATTGAAAACGCTCACTGAGAAAGTCGTCTAACCAGTCGATCGCTTGATTTCTTTTTGTCGGCAACCAAAAATTATCAACCTCACCAGGATGATCTGAAAAATATTGAGTCACAAGTGTTGAGACAGATCTAATATGCTTGGAGTCTTTTGGTGGTGGACGAAAGGGAATAACGTTGTGACCACGAGGGATCTTTTTTCGATTGTCTTTATCTAAGCTCCAACTTCCTCCAAAGGGCTTTCCGTCCGAATCGATAAGTATCTGATGCTTCTTGCGCATCTGTATATAAAAGCTATTCATCAAGAGGTTGCTTTTATTATTGCTGAACGATTTAAATTCCTCGCGAGAGCATAAAAACATTGGAGAAGTAAGAAAGGTTAGTTTAAGTTGATTTGTATGAGCAAAATTAATAATCGCCTCTTCAAAAAAACGATCTTCTACTTCATACAGCATAAGCTCTTTTGCTTTTGTTTTTTTTAGAATCGTCTTAAGTGCCTTGAAAAAATGAGGACGACTTTCCAGCTCATGATAAAAGACGTTTTTGTTAGTCAGGCCGTCTTTAAATTCACGCATTGACGCGAGAAAGTGAATGATTTTGTGTTTATGGTACTTAAAATGAGTGCAAAGCTCTTGATCTTCACACATGAAAATATCTTCGGGGAAGTCTTTATAATATTTAGTTTCAAAAAGTTGATTACCTAGAATGACTCCTAGTTTTTTACTTCTACCATTCTATTTTACTTCCATCCCAATGGTAAAACTCACCATTTATTGTGTCGTTAGAGAAAATTGTTTGCAGTATGTGGTGAGCGCTTTCTTTAGGGTTCCAAATCTTATGTTTTACACCTTGTGAAAAAGGACGAGAAAGTTTGGTATGTGTCGTCCCTGGGTGAATGGAGATAACCTTAGTTAATGCTTTATTTCTTTCAAGTTCTATAGAAAGGTTTTTGACAAGCATATTAAGTGCCGATTTGCTGGCCCTATAATTATACCAACCGCCTATCTTATTGTCGGAAATACTGCCAACTTTTGCACTTAAAAAGCATAGGTGAGACAAGTTTTGTCGAGAGCTATTATTTTTTAGAAGCTTTGCAAAGAAAGCATTTTGCAAATAATTGGCCTCAAAGGATTTTAAAAAAGCTGTAGCGTTAATTTGTCGAATACTTTTTTCAGGTCCATTCTGTGGGTTATTCTCTTCGTGAAGAAATCCAAGACAACTTATCGCCAGATCTATCTCAAGGTTATTCTTTTTTCTCTGTGCTGTGTATTCATCAATAATGCTCTCCCATGATTTATCAAATTCCTCCGGCCCTGTCTGAAATAAATCAGAGGGGATTTGGTAATGAGAAGATTCAGAACTCATTTTTCGTGAGAGCGTGGTTATGAATATTTCAGGATTAGCTTCTTTTAATACTTTGATGATCGCCTGAGCAATATCACTATCACTTCCCAAAATGACCACGTGGCGAAGCTTTTTTAAAAAGTGATTGTAATCCAAAACGCCACTCCTGTTTTTATTGCCCACAAAATTGTGCGTGGTGAGTTTGTTGTAATTAATTTACTGACTAGATTTTGGTCATATCCATTTTGAAGCTTATTGTGAATTGGTACGCTTAGACAAAAGGTTGATAGAAAGGCCAACCCAATCAAAAGAAGATTTATCAGTGTAAAATAATCGTAGAAAAACAAAGTGAGTAGCGAGGCCACAAACAGTTCTGAAAGCATGATTGTCGCCACGATGGGCGTAATTGCACGAGCGTGAAAGCGTGAAAAACTTGTAAAGGAACTCTTTTCGATATGGTGAAAAGAAGGATAGTGGACAAATTGAATAATGAGAATAATCCCAAGCATCATACAAGATAGAGCGAGATTAATATGAATAAGTATTTCCATTTTTACATACGAGCATAAAGCATGAACCAAATCAATCCAAAGCATTTAAACATAGCAAAAATCTCTCTTTGTTTGGCCGGTGTCTATAATATCCTGTTTGGAGCTTGGGTTATATTCTTTCCTTTTGCTCTTTTCGATTTTGCTCAATTGGAGCGGCCGCTTTATCCAGAAATATGGCAATGTGTGGGTATGATTGTCGGGGTTTACGGGCTTGGTTATCTGATTGCTGCAAAGGACCCAATAAGGCATTGGCCGATAGTTCTAGTGGGTTTACTAGGTAAAGTATTTGGGCCTATCGGATTTGCACATAGTCTTTATACTGGAGTTTTTCCCTTAAAGTTTGGCGTAGTTATCATCACAAACGATTTGATTTGGTGGCCATCTTTTGGTTTAGCTCTATATCTGGCCTACAGGTCTCGAGAAGCCGACTAGTCAAAAGATTCCTAATCCTCTTCTATTGGGCTTTGCGCTACAATAGGTCGAGGAGTTTATCTTGATATACCTGATTAAGACCGTCTCTTTATTGTTCATCTTGCTCTTTGCTTCTTATGCGAAGGCTTCAGTTTATCTTCAAAATACATTCAATTATCAAATGTCGATTGATGACGATGACAGTGCCTCTCTTGAACATACGAATATGCGCAATACTTTTTTTATTGGGGCGTCTTATGAGAAAGATGGGCAGTTCATCCTTGGGCAAAATATCCATATTTGGAAAAAAGAGTCTGAGGATCAAACATTAGCAGAAGAAGAGATATACAGCATGCTTGAAATTGGCCCTCGGATGATTCTTTATCTTAACAAGAATCGCAATTTGTATATTTCCGCGGCTTATCACTTTTATGCTAAAGGTGAGCGAGAGTTTGGAGGCGTTACTGAAGAAATTAAGGGTAGCGCTTTAATGGCAAGTATCGGCTTACAAAGAAAGATTTTTGGACGTGTACACTTGGGCTTTTCTTTAAGTTATCATAAATTCTCAATGAGCGAGTCTATCATTAATAATAATTCGACAATTGAAGAACAGTCTCATACATCAATATTTCCCGCACTCGATCTCTCTTATCGGTTTTAAAACAGGCTGCATTTTAGTTCCATAGACGTGCCTGAGCTTCTCATGTAAAATTCTAAGCATAATAAGAAAACCAACTGACTTAATAAGGAATTGCCTTTTGAGTGTTAAATTTCATCTCTTATATGATGAGGCAGATAAAGAATTTGTAAACGGTAAGCTCTCTACGCTTTTAGGTGACTTGATTGAAAAAACTAGCTTTGCAGAGGAGTACATTGTTCAGGCAAGTAGCAATGATAAATTACTCTTATTCCTTTCAGATCAACAGATAAAAGGTATTTTCTCTGTTTTGGTTAAGAAGGGAATCCCGTTTGCGGTACTTCCTCATCGCGAGGCTCCCCATATTTGCGGAGGACTTGGAGTAAACACAAATATGGCCAAAGCGATTGAGTTTTTGCGAAAGCAAGAAGAGGCCATGGCCTTAGATGTTTTATTCTGCAATCGAAGACCTGTTTTTAATCATATTGTCATTGGGGATACATTTCAGCTTGTCGCAAAAAAACCAAGCTATCCTCTTGGTTTTTTGCGACGAAGTAAGGCCATTCTTGGGCGATTTTTCTCACTTCGACCTTTTCCTCTTGAGATTGAATTTAAAAA